>NZ_FUYN01000003.1:300000-502099 GCF_900168025.1 Acetoanaerobium noterae
TAAAATACCGAAAAGCGAAATATATGTAGCCCTTAATACCTTTAGAAATGCACTAAATAGTGGAAGGCTTCCTAAAATAGTAGGTAAAATCGGTATATTTTTTAGGCTTAGACCTATAATTTCAATCGATAGAGAAGGAAACGGCAGTGCTTTTTCCGTTGCATTTTCAAAAACCACTTTAATAAACAAAATACTAAAGCTAGTTAATCAAAAAAATCAGCAAAGCAAAATCTCGTCTTACTGCATAGTACACTCAGATGATTTGGATACTGCTAACAGCTTTGCAAAAGAAGTTACTAATATTTTAGGCTATGAACCAGAATATATTTGCGAGATTTCATCAGTAACTGCTCTTCATGCAGGTGAAAAAGCAGTAGCAATTGGTTTTATTCGCTAATTTGTCTTATGTGACTATGAAAGCAGGTGTAGTTATGAGCTCTATAATTCTAGAGACAATGCTGGTAATATTTATTTATTTTCTTTGCTTTTTCATCGTTGGAACCTTAATTAAAAATAATTCTATAGTTGATATAGGTTGGGGACTTGGATTTGTAATAGTGGCATGGTTCACTACAATTAGAACAGCTAATTTTTATCTCCCAAATATAATCGTAACTGTCCTTATAACAATTTGGGGGCTTAGACTTTTTTATCACATAATAAAAAGAAATCTCGGCAAGAAAGAGGATTTTAGATATGCAAACTGGCGTAAAGAGTGGGGTAAGCTAGTAATCCCAAGAGCCTTCTTACAGGTATATATGCTTCAAGGAGTGTTCATGTTTATAGTTGCACTTCCTATTATTCTATTAAATAATGAGCCATTTTCAAAGCTCACTCTAATAGGGGGCGTAGGAATTATAATTTGGATTATAGGGTTTTACTTTGAAAGCGTAGGCGATTATCAGCTTAAAATTTTTAAAGCCAATCCAGAAAATAAAGGTAAAATTATGGATCAGGGACTTTGGAGCTATACTCGCCATCCTAATTATTTCGGAGAAGCGACTATGTGGTGGGGACTTGGAATAATTTCATTTTTCTCAGGTTCTAGCATTTTAGTTTTCCTAAGCCCTATTACTATAACCTACCTTCTACTATTTGTCTCAGGCGTTCCAATGCTAGAAAAAAGCTTTGCAAATCGCCCTGGCTATAAAGAATATGCAGAAAAAACACCTGTGTTTTTCCCTTGGTTTCCAAAAAAAGATTGAGCCTAAAAAGCTCAATCTTTTTTAATGTCATTTTCTATATATAAAGTTGCATCTTCTTTTTTCATTGGCTTGCTAAAATAATATCCTTGCAGATAATCCACATTTTGAATCTTGAGATTTTCGCTTTCATCTAAAGTTTCGACTCCCTCAACTACTACTTTTAAGTCTAGTCCATGACATAAGGAGATAAGTCCTTTTATTACCTGAGAGTTATCTAAGCTTAAAAATCTGTCTTTCAAGCTTTTATCGAGTTTAATTTTATCTACAGGAATATAGGTAAGATAGCTCAGTGATGAATAGCCTGTTCCAAAATCATCAAGTGCTATTTTTATTCCAAGTTCCTTAATATTTTCAAGTACTTTAATATTGTGCTCTCTATTTTCTAAAAGTACACTTTCAGTAATTTCTATCTCAAAATCAGCTGGATCGACATTATTTTTAATTAATTCATCTCTTAAGAAACTAATCAGTTCGTAATCTTGAATCTGCATAGGCGAAACATTTACTGAAATTTTTCTATTTTCTAAACCCATATTCTCCCAAATTTTAATTTGAGCCATAGCTTCTTCCATAACCCAGCGACCAATTTTCAAAATAAGACCAGTTTCTTCAGCTACAGGAATGAATATGTTTGGTGGAATATTTGAATCCTTAATTCTTATCAATGCTTCAAAATATTTAAATCTACCTGTCATAGCATCAACTATAGGCTGATACATGAGATAAAATAAATTGTTTTCAACTGCTTCTCTTAGTTCTTTTTCAATGCTTATTTTCCAATCAAAGCTTTCAATCATGCTTTGTTCAAAATAGCAGTATCTGTTTTTGCCCTGCTTTTTGGCATTGTACATAGCTAAATCTGCTTTCATTATAATTTCATCTACGCTATTAGCATCCTCAGGATATCTTACAACTCCTAAGCTCGCTGTTATAGTATTTTTTATATTGTCGATATAATGAGTTTTTCCAAAGGTTTCAAATAGATACGATATAAAAGTCTTCATCCTATCTTTTGAAATATCTCCAGGAATATGGAGTACAAATTCATCTCCACCTATCCTATATGGTGTATATTCTTCAAAAAATGTAATACTTGACACTAATCTACTCACATATTTTAATACCTTATCACCATAGTAATGGCCTAAGGTGTCATTTATATTTTTGAAATCATCAATATCTATAAGGATAATAGTTCCATTTTTCCCTGATTTAATACCTTCTTCCAAATTCATAGATAGCTTTCTTCTATTATATAAATCAGTAAGAAAATCTCTTTCTGCTAAGAATCTAATATATTCCTCTTGATTTTTTATCTCATCATACTGAGCTTTGAGGCGTTCCTCGCTATCCTTTAGCTGGCTCACTGTAAGTTCGAGATTCATATTGGCATCTAAGGCATCCTTGTAGGATTTTTGTAGCTCTTCTTTATTTACTTTAAGCTTATCGGTAACCTTCATGAGCCTATATACTGTTATCGCCGCAAGTAAGGATAGCATAGCTCCTATTAGCATAATGAAATTAAATAATGTAGATTTTCGATTGAAGCCATGCTTTGGCACTGCCTCCAAAACTAGATTCGCATTGTACATGTTAATATTCGCGCTGACCATATTATAATCAAATACATAATCCTTACCATGAGCATTTGACCAAATTATAGATTCCTTAGATTTAATATTATCCGTAGTTTTTAATTTTATGAAATAGTCATCCTGAAGAGTTCTAAGTCCACTATACTCTATGGTTTTATTATAATCAAATACTAGTGCAACCTGACCATAATACTCTCCATGACTAAGTACTGGCACTCTTACGATAATCCCTACTCCACCTTCTACTAAATCCACAGGAGAGGTTATTATAGTTTTATTGTTTTCTTTTGCATAAAGAATTAAATCTTTCTGTTCAGGTTGATCTGCTAAGTCCAATCCTATAATATTAGCACTTTGCTCATATGGATAAACATGCGTGATAGTTGTATCAGTAATAAATGTAATATTTCTCACTATGTCATTTGAGGATTCATACACAGCCTTTGCAAAGTTTTCATATTCTTCTTGATTGAAGGTTTTATCTAGCTCCACATAAGTCTTTAAGCCATTTACAGCTACTATTTTTGATGAAATGTTTGACTCAAGATTTGTTCTAGTAACGTTTAGTTTGTCTTTTAAGGTTTGGATATCAGATTCTATAGTACGCTTATACTCAATATATGCCGTAAAAGCAAACAGTGAGAACATGAGTATAAATACTATTATAGACACCACTATTCTTTTATATTTTGACATGATACCCTGCCCCCCTTACAACTGACTTTAATCTGATTATACTACACACAGTACCCCTTACAAAAGTTGAATATTTACTTTTTATTTATTTGATAAGATTTCTAAAAAAATATCGACTAGCTCTGGATCAAAATGGCTCCCTTTACATTTTATTATTTCACTAATTGCCTCCTTAAAACTCAAAGCTTTTCTATATGGTCTATCATTTGTCATAGCATCAAAAGCATCTACTAAAGCCAGTATCCTGCATTCAATCGGAATAGCATCACCAGATAGTCCCATAGGATATCCTGAGCCGTCCCATTTTTCATGGTGAAGTAAAATAAGATCTGATATAGGCTTTAGCTCAGCTGATACAGATGATATTCTTTGTCCTATAGTGGTGTGGGTTTTCATTATTTTCCACTCTTTTTCATCCAATGCCCCTGGTTTTTTTAATATGTCATCAGGTATACCCACTTTCCCTATATCATGAAATTTCGTAAGTAGAGTAATTTGATCAATTGTATGGGTTTCTAATTTTAAATATTCTCCAAGCTTAATGGCATTTTCAGTCATTCTTTCCGCATGCCCTTCGGTTAAATAATCTTTAGCCTCAAGAGCATTCATAAGTGTTCTAACTAAAGCACTTTTACTACTGGTTTCCTTTAGCATTTTATTTTTATAAAGATTATGGTCAGCTATCTGGTAGAGCTCATCTAAATTTATTGAATTACCGTCTGAATACGATATTCCAAAGGAAACAGTAAAGCTATATGACTTGTCCTTATTATATAATTCTAAGGCTTTTTGAAGCTCATAGCATTTTTCATCCATAATCCTCGGCATTGGATTTATATATGCAATGCCAAATTCATTTCCTCCAACTCTCCCAATAAAATCAGCTTGAGCAAATATTTTTTCAATATTTTCAGATACGACTTTTATAACCTTATCCCCTTCATAATGTCCAAGAGTATCATTTATTCCTTTTAATCCATCGATATCAAAGAGTATAAGCCCTATAGAAATATCTTTTCTTTTTTCATACTGTCTAATGGATAATTCAAACTTCATTCTATTTCTAAGACCAGTCTGATAATCTCTTTCCGCCATATACCTCAGCTTGTTTTCAAGCGAAATTCTCTCTGACATATCTCTGATTATTATCAATACCTCATTTAGTTCAGTCAAATGAAGTCTAGCCTCAAAAAACTTATTCTCTCCGCTTAAATTTAATTCAAAGTCAAAACTTCTTGGTTCTTGTGTGTTTAATACCTCTTCGATCTCTGTCTTTAATTTTGAGTGAATATACTCTTCTCTAATCACCGACAAAACTAAAGTGGCTTCTTCCCTCGAGGATGTTGCAAACGGAGAAATATATCCATTAGTATCGCTTACGAGAAGTAAATCAGGTATAGCCATAATTAAGGTATTGTTTCTACTGCTCATTTTTTCGAGTGTATATATTTTCTCTTGAAGCTCTGGATAATAGTTTTTCCTTACAGAACTTTCTCCAAGACCAATAATTGCTTCTCTTGTTGGCATATCATTATTCTTTGAATATCTTTTCATATATGCCTTTCACCTCTTTATAAGAAAGATTTTTAGGATTTGTTACCATACAAGGATCATTAATTGCATTTACATAGAGTTCTTCTGCTAATTCTGGATTTATCTTTTCAGAAAGCTTTTCTGGAATACTAAGCTTTTCTCTTAACTCAGAAATCACATCAATTAAACAAGCTTTTATCTCTTCACTGGAAAGACCTTCTACTTCACATCCTACTGCTACGGCAATATCCTTATATCTATCTTGTGCATATTCAAAATTCAAGTCAATTACATGCTCAAGAAGTATACTATTACACTGTCCATGTGGAAGGTCAAGCACTCCACCCAAGCTATGGGCAAGAGCATGAACTGCTCCAAGACTAGCATTTGAAAAAGCAAAGCCTGCATGAAGCGAGCCCATGAGCATATCTTCCATAACTTCTTCTTTATTGCTAGACACTGCATTAGGTAAGGCTTTACTTATTAATTCTATAGCTTTGAGTGCATGCACATCCGTAAGAGGCGACGCAGCATTTGATACATAAGCTTCAATAGCATGAGTAAGAGCGTCCATTCCAGTACAAGCTGTAAGATAGGTGTCCATAGTAAGCAAAGGTATAGTGTCTATAAGAGCTAAATCTGGAACTACTTTCTTGCTTATTATCGCTTTCTTTATATGGATTTTAGAATCTAAAATTATTGCAAACTGTGAAACATCGGCTGCCGTTCCAGCTGTTGATGGTATGCATATGAGCGGAGGTCCTGGGAGCCTAATCTGGTCTACTCCTACATAGTCCAAAATATGGCCTCCATTTGTGCAGACAATACTTATGCATTTTGCACAGTCCATAGGACTTCCTCCTCCTACTGCTACAATACTGTCACAGTCCTCAGCCAAAAAAAGCTCAGCACCTAGCATAGCTTCATAGTCTCTAGGATTTTCTGAAACCTCATCAAAAATTATATATTCGATATCTTTTTTCATAAGATTATTTATAATATTTTGAAACCAATTGAGCTTAAGTATATTTTTATCAGCTACAATCATAGTCTTTCTTGAACCAAAATGTCCTAAGTATCGCCCAATCAGCTCCATAACGTTTTTCCCCACTACAACCTCAGGCACTACAAATTTTCTCTGTTCCATGAAGCACCTCCTAATTATTTTAGATTAATACCCCTACTCAAATGCAATTACACCTTTAAATGCAAATTAAAAAGAAGCCAAGCATGGCCTCTTTTTAAAAATAAATTTAATTTCTAGGCAAAATTGATATTTTTATTGGAGATAAATCTAATCTTACATTTACAGTTGAATAATGATCTTGTCCACCTTCTGGTGTTGAATAATAACCTTCAGTTAATTCATCTCTAGAAAAAATGAGTTCAAAACCTTCCCCAGCTTCATTGTATACATATGACTTTACTGATGACGAAGCCTCATTATCTGTTAACAAATAAGCTAGCATATCTTTTATTGTCCCATAACCATCAAGAGGACCTGTTACCATAGGGTTTTCTATATACATATATTCATATCCTTTAGTAGAATCTTTCTTATCAGAAATATTTATTTTCATAGTGTTCAAATCTACCATATCGCCCTTTTCTATATAACTAATTCTAAAATTCTCATATTTTCCTGATTTTAGAGTCGATTTAGTAGCATCTACAATAGTAACTCCACCTTTTCCATATACTTCAAGTGTATTGTTCGATGGATAATATACCATAGCTGTATTTTCATCTACACCAAACCCATATGGATATTTATCTTTATTTATGTTTGTAAGATAAAGGAGTCTTCCCAATCTTGCTTTCCTATCAAAGTGTTGGTCTACAATTCCTTTATCAAAAAAATTTAAACCTTTTTCTAAATAAAGAGGTCCCCTCTCTTGATCTCCCATTGATTCATAAACGTCAGTAGAGCCTTCTAAAAGCGCACCTGAGCTCGTTCCTCCAGCTATCATGATATCGCTCATAATGGCTGCCCCTGCACTGGTTCCTCCGATAACTCCACCTTTGCTATACACTTCCCATATTGCTTCTAAGGCTTTTGTCGGTGTTTTATTCTCATTTAGGAGAACTTTTGTTATAAGAGTTTGATCTCCACCTACAAACCATATCCCACTTAGTTGCTTTATTTCAGCAGCTAACTTAATATCATTTGCATTATCCGTCCATTTTGACTCGTCAACATTTTCAGTTTTTGAATCATCCTTAACTGCTAAAGGAAGCAATTTTATATTTTCTCTTGGAATTCCATAATTAACAAGATTGTCAATAACTTTCATTGAATTTCTATATGGTTTGGAAGAAGCTGCTCCAATAACCCCAATCTTTGCAGTTTTTGCTCCTCCTGCTAAATCTATATACTTTTTCTGTGCATCCTCTGTGGTATTGTCATATCCACCGCCTACTATAAACAAGCTCCCTTTTAAATCCTTTCTATTAATGTTTTCAGGTACTGTCTGGGCAAAAGATATACTTCCAATTCCCAAAATCATTAAAGCTGTAACTGCCAATGAAAAAATTTTTTTCATAGCTTATCCCCCTAAAGTTTTATTATTCAAACGTTCCTTTTACCAAAATAGCTTTATCCTTTATCATAATTTGACCTTTTGCAATAACTGTTTCTATTTCAAGTGACGACTTATCTGCTATTACTAAGTCTGCATCTTTTCCTTCAGCTATTTTCCCTTTAGCTGATAATCCATAAATTTTTGCTGGATTTTCGGTAATTACAGCAATTGCTTTAGCTATATCCACCTTGTCTTTGATTATAGAATCTCTAACAGATTCATATAAAGAAGTAACTTTGCCCACATCTATTCTACTCATATTACCATCTTCATCAAATCCAGGAAGCGATCCTTGTCCATCTGAAGTAAAAGTAACCACACTAGTGTCTACTCCTTTATCAATTAATAGCTTAAGAGTATGATATGCTGGTACTTCACCTTCTTCAATAAAAAGCGGTACAGTGCTTGTAGTATAATCCACATATCCACCTTTTGATGCATATTCAATAGACTTCTCAAAAAGATAAGGATTTCTGTTCATATGGGTAGGTATAAAATGCTTTTTAGGGATTTCAGTTTTTTCAACTATCTCTTCAATCAAATCTAGCATTCGCTTGGAATCTCCCATATGAACATTTATTGTTCCAGCTTTTCCGCTTAGCATTCCCCCTACTCTAGCCTGAGCAGCAATCTTTGCAAGCTCATCAAAAGTAGGCTGAGAAGATCTGTGGTCAGAGATTGCAAGTTCTCCCACTCCTATAATTTTATCAATTAAAATCAAATCATCCGTTATCGATTCAGTCAGAGTTTTCACTGGAATTTTATATGAACCTGTGTTTACAAAGGTAGTAATCCCTTCTTCTTCTAGTGCATTGGCTTTTGCAAGTAAGCTAGCCATACTTCTAGTTGTCCCATCAGTACCAAGTGTACCAATCACAGTTGTTACTCCTCCTGTTGTGATATCGCTTAGCATTATTTCTGGAGTTCTGGTTTTAAATCCTCCCTCTCCTCCTCCGCCTAGTATATGAACGTGAGAGTCTATGAATCCTGGAAATAAAAGCTTATCACTGCCGTCTATAATCTCAATTTCAATATTTGATTCGATTTTTATTTCATCAGAAATTCTGCATATTTTATTTGCAGCAATTAAAACATCTTTTACTCCCATGTCCTCAGGTGAATATACATGAATATTTTTTATGAGTTTTAACATAATTTTACCGCCTTCTTCAAATATTATTTAAAGTATTTTAACAAAGGGGCAATACCGGCTTACTAATAACCAATAGCTACTGCAATTATTACAAACACCGTAGCTAAAGCAAACAATATGCCTTGGAATTTAATTTGCCATTTTGCCCATTTTCCCCAGTCTAGTTTTGCAACTCCAAGTACTCCCATAAGACATCCTGATGTTGGAACAATTAAGTTAGTAAGTCCATCTCCTAGTTGAAAAGCAAGAACAGAAACCTGTCTAGAAACTCCAACTAAATCTCCAAGTGGAGCCATAAGAGGCATGGTAAGAGCAGCTTGGCCTGATCCTGAAACTACAAAGAAATTAAATACTGATTGGAAAACATACATTACCCAAGCCGCCGCAACTGTTGGTAATCCAACTAGCATTTGACTTGTATTGTATAAAATTGTATTTAAAACAGTCCCATCAGTTGAGCTAGTCCCTCCAAGTACTAAAATTATACCTTGAGCCATACCTACAACTAGAGCCGCACCCACTAAATCCTTAGCTCCATCTCTAAATGAAGCTGCTATATCGTTTATACCCATCTCATTTAATTTGAAAACTACTCCAATAATTCCAGCAACAAGCCCCATTACAAAGAATTGTGTAGCAATTTCTGGTATGTAGTAACCGTTTTCCATTACTCCCCAAACTACCCATATCGTTCCAGCTAATATAGTAAGCAGCACAAGAATATGACCTAGATTAAACTTAACATCAATATCTTTTTCTTTAAAATCATTTCTATAAAATGCATCAGATTCATAAGCCACTGAAGCAGTTGGATTCTTCTTTATATTGCTTGCATATTTCCATGTGAACCCAATTCCAACTAAAGTAAATACTACCCACATTACTATTCTAAATCCTGCTCCAGAAAGTACTGGAATCCCTGCAACACCCTGAGCTATAGCTACAGAAAATGGATTCATCCATGAGGTTGCAAATCCAATTTGAGTTGCTACATAGGTTATCATGATACCTACAATAGCATCATATCCCATGGCAATAAGTAGTGGTACTAATATCATAGCAAATGGTATAGCTTCTTCACCCATACCAAATACAGCTCCTCCTAGAGAAAATAAAAAGAAAATAATTGGAATAAGTAATGCTTCTTTTCCCTTAGTTCTTTTTATCATGGATAAAATACCAGCTTCAACTGCGCCAGTTTTTAATATTATTCCAAATGCCCCTCCTATAACAAGGATAAAAGCAACTATCCCTACTGTAGAGCCCCACTTATCACCTTTCACTAAACCTTCAAACATGTAATTCGAAAAACCCACTTCTCCATATGGTTCGAAGAATTTAACACCATTAGTAACCTTTTGACCTGAATCATCCAAAACGTACTGAAATGTCTCTGAATCTACAACAGTTCTCGTTTTTTCTTCACCATCCACCATATAGGTAACATCCTTTGTTTCAAAATATCCCTGTGGCACAACATATGTAAGAACAGCAGCTAAAAGCACTACAAAGAAAATAATTACATAGGTATCAGGTACCTTATAGCTTCTTTCTAACATACTCTTGGATTTTGATTCTTTGAGCTCATTCTTTTTAATTGACATTATATTTCCCTCCTTTTTATAAGTTCGCTTAAGCAAAGAGCAAAATATATGCCAATTTATCAGAATTATCAAAATTCATTAACGTTAATATATAATTACACATAAAAAAACTACTGATTTAACTCATCTGCATATATTATTACTTAATACTTTAATAAATTCTGCATATTTAAAAATCAGTAGTATTTGGTTTTGTAATTTAATTTTATAATTTTTTAGTTTTTTTGGATGTTTTTCTGATATTTTTTTGGATTTATTTTAGTTTTTTGGATGTTTATTTGAATTTATAGACTATCGGTTATAGCTTTCTTTCCTGTTTGAGTAATATATAGCCCATAGCTGCCTTTAGCTTTTCCTAATAGCTGCTTACTCTCAAGATTTTTTATAATTTTTCTAATTTGGTAATCTGAAATTTTATGTCCACTATCTGACATTTTAATAATTATTTTTTCCCTGCTCGCAAGCTCTCCTTTAGAAATCAAGTTATGGATGGCAATAAGTGCAGATTTTTCGTTGATACTTAATTCAATATTTATCTTATCCTTTATACTTTCACTACTAATGCCAAAAAATCTATCATCTGGCAAACTAGATATATCTAATATTTTTTCATCGCATACTGCTGACATGTACATCAGAGTATTTATAAGCTCTCTTATATTCCCAGGCCAATCGTAATTTATTAATACATCCAATACCCTGCCATCAATACTCCTTGATTTCATTTCTTTAGATTCAAATGTGCTTTCAATAATAATAGGAATATCTTCTTTTCTGTGCCGAAGTGCAGGAAGTCCTACATACCCCATCTTAAGTCTATAATACAAGTCTTCTCTGAATTGTTTTTCCTGTATCATCTGGCGTAAATCCTTATTAGTAGCTGCTATTATTCTTATATCTACAGGAATAATTCTATCCGCTCCGACTCTTCTTATCTCTTTTTCTTGAAGCACTCTAAGAAGCTTAGATTGCATTTTTATAGAGATATCTCCAATTTCATCCAAAAAAATTGTTCCTTTATCCGCTTGCTCAAACAGTCCTATCTTTCCACCTTTCTTTGCTCCTGTAAATGACCCTTCTTCATATCCAAAAAGCTCAGATTCAAGTAGCTCATCAGAAATAGCAGAAAAATTAACTGCAATAAATGGAGCTTTATTTCTCTTTGAAGCATTGTGAATCGCTGAGGCAAATAGCTCTTTTCCTGTTCCACTTTCTCCATCGATAAGTATAGTTAAATCCGTTTTAGCTAGCTTCTCTGCTCTTATTTTTGCTTCAACAATTTCTTCACTTTTCCCTTTTATATCATCAAAAGAATACTTAGCATAATAGCCTTTCCCAACGATATTTTGTCTTAAAAATTTTTCTGTTTTTTCATTTTTTTCACTAAGCATCATAATTTTTTTTGATAAATCTATGATTTTATTAGAATATTTATTAGCAAAAATCTTTATTCTATCATCGAGGATATCCAATTTTTTTAGTATATTGACTATAGTTACAAAATCTAAAATCCTAACACCTATATCATAAACTTCATCTATTCCTTTCGGTGTTTTGTCTATTTCTCCTGGAGTGATGGCAATCTTAATATCCTCTGGCATTTTGATTATGCCTGGATGATAAGGAATTAAGTCAAGATAGTCTATACCTAAATCTACAAGCTCTTGTATCCCTTGCTCAGCACTTTCCTTCGTGTCATTTACAAATACTATTTTCTGATTTTTCGGGAGCATCATAACTCTATCTAGATATTCATAGGATATCATTCTTTTTCCAATTATATAGCTAGTTAGTTTATATTCTTTCTCTATCTGACTGAATTCTTTGTAAGACTCGCTGCTTGAAAATACAAATAAATCGCTATTTAGTTCTGGCTTTATACCTTCATCTATCGTGTATCTTATAATTTCAGCTTCAGCTCCTATATACTCTATCAGCTGGCTATATAAAGCATCCTGAGTATATCTACTCCCCGCAATCAACATTATTTTCTTTTTCTGCTTTATAACCATCCCCTCCTCCTGACAATTAATTGATTCAATATAGCGAAAAAAGATGATACAATCATATCTATATAATAGAACATAATTTGAGAAAGTAAGAGGAAATTTCATGAAAAAATCATTAAATATTTCATATAGTGCTGTCCAAGGCTCATATTGGATGTATTTTGGCGCTATAATGAGCTTTGCATCTGTTTTTCTACTCAGTAAAGATTATACCAATTCAGAAATAGGTGTTATACTTGCACTTTCCAGTATAGGAGCTGTAATTCTCCAGCCTATTCTAGCTGATATGGTGGATAAAATGGAGCAAAAGCCACTCATTTTGCTTACTAATATAGTAGCCATTGGGCTTATATTTGGAACAGCTTCCTTATACCTATTTAAAATGAAATCCTTAACCTTAACTATAGTATTTATAACATTAGCTGCTTTTATGTCATCTCTTCAGCCTATAGTAACGTCCATTGCCTTTCATTATAGCACTGCTAGAAATCCAATAAATTTTGGAATGTCTCGTAGCTTTGGTTCTGTCTCTTACGCTGCAATGACTAGCATATTAGGTGCTATGGTATATAAATATGGCACAAATGCCATTCCTACGGCTGGAATAATAATTCTTTTTTTGCTTATTGTATCTCTTTTAACTACTGCATCTATATCCAAAAAAGCAGTAATTGAAGCTGATATAGATAACATAGATTTAAATAAAATGCAAAAATCTCAACAAAAGATAAGCCTTGCAGAATTTATACGCCGTAATAAAAACTTTGTAATCTTTTCATTTGCAGTAATGCTGATTTTTTTCCAAAATTCAGTGCTTAATAGCTACTTGATTCAAATTCTTGAAAATGTAGGTGGAAACAGTAATCAAATGGGCCAATTATTTTCTTTCATGGCTGTGCTAGAGCTACCTGGACTTTTTTTCTTTACTCAAATCAGAAAAAAGCTCAGCTGTCAGTTTATGCTCAAGCTATCCTCTGTAGCCTTTTCATTTAAAATATTTCTAACATATTTAGCTGGCTCAGTTAGCTTCATCTATATAGCATTTTTATTTCAGCTCATCTCTTTTCCTTTATTTTTATCCTCAAGTGTTCATCTTGTCGATGAAGTTATGGATAAGAATGAGGCTGTTAAAGGTCAATCTCTCATCACTAGCATGATGACTTTAAGCACTGTATTTGCAAGCTTTATCGGAGGATTTGTACTTGATTTAAGCGGTGCTTCTTCTCTCTTGCTTATCAGTAGCGTTTTAGCAGTGATTGGAACTATAGTTGTATTTGTTATTATTGATAAAATCAAAGATTCGAAAAGCCTTATTGAATAAGACCCTCGCCTATTAAAGCAATAAAAATAGCTACCAATTAATTATTAGTAGCCATATTTATTGCTTTTTCCAACGAAACCGGCTTGCTATAATAATAGCCTTGAGCTATATCACACTCATGCTCTGATAAATAATTCTTTTGATTTTGGCTTTCGACTCCTTCTGCAATTACAGTGAGTCCTAGCTTATGAGCCATAGAAATTATATCCTCTGCTATTGAAGTTTCAGAATTATCCTCAGTTATCCTATTTATAAAGCTTCTATCAATTTTGAGCTTATCTATATTCGTCTCTTCAAGCATTGAAAAAGAGGAATATCCTGTGCCGAAATCATCAAGTGATATTTTTATTCCAAATCTACGAAGTCTATCCAGTTGATTGTTAACAAGCTCAAAATTATCAATAAGCAACGACTCTGTAATTTCTAATTCTATTTGGCTTTTGTCACAATCGCATTCCTCTATTATGCCTAGAATAGTTTTTACAAAATCACTTCTAAGGATTTGAGCTGCTGATATATTAATTGCTACCCACTGATTAAATATATTGTGCTGATTTAAAGTTTTAATAAACTCGCAAGATTTCTTCAAAACAAAATTACCTAATTCAACTATAAGAAGTTTTTCTTCGGCAATAGGAATAAATTCCATAGGCGAAACATGGCCTAAATCTCCTGACTTCATCCTAGCTAAAGCTTCGAAACCAAGTATTTTACCTGAAATGATATCTACTTGAGGTTGAAATTCTACATATATAATTTCCTGCAAGGGATCTGCTAATGCCTTTCTTAATTCACGCTCTATTTTATTTTGTCTAATTAAAGCCTCTTCCATGTCTTTATTAAAAAACACATAGTTTACAAAGGTATCCCTTTTTACATTTTTTAAGGCAATAGCTCCATTTTTCATAATTCTATCAAGCTCTAAATCCTCTTCATCCAGCTTAACTATTCCTAACTCTACTGTAAGTGAATAATCGCTATTGCTTAAGTCAAGGGATGTGCTAAAAACATTGTTTATTTGGGCAATTAAGCTCAATATTTCATTTTCATCTGTATAATTTTCTACAAACAATAAAAATCTATCAGATTCCATTCTAAATAATGTAGTTTTTACAGTATTTATATTTTTGAGATTTAAAGCTATTTTCTTAATTACTTCATCTCCAAAAGCATATCCATAGGAAATATTTACTGCGCTGAAGTTTTTTATATTGATGAAAATAAGTGCCTGATTTTGAACATCGCTTTTAGCTAGCAACGGCTTTATATATTCTTCAAAGTAATGCTTGTTTGGGAGATTGCTAAGCTTGTCATAAAACCCTATGTCAAAATACCTTTTGCTTTTACTATAAAAGCTACTGACAATGTATCCTAATATACATAGTACTATCAAATAAATTACTAAGCCATTCATAATAATAAGCCTAGAGCTTTGTCTTATAGACTCAGTATCATAATATATTGCCAAGGTTCCAATCTTAACTCCATCAAAATTAATAGGCTGATAAAATTGATAATACTCATCGTTTTTATTTTGAGCAATAAATCCCGATTCTTCGTTCTTTTCAATGATTTCCCTGATTCTAGGATTAGTTATCTTTACTCCAGTCAGATTATAATCAGTGCTATTTACAATACGTAACTCATTATCTATAAATAATACTTTCTCAAGAGAATTAATCTCCTTAAGTGTTCTTATAAGATTTTGAATCTCAAAATCGTTTAAAAACTCATGAATTTTTTCAGCCCTTATACCTATTTGAACAAAAGAGCCATTGTCTAGCTTATAATATCCATATTTGAAATACACTCCAGACTCCGTGTCAGGTCTAATCTCTTCTATTAGACTATTGCTGTTACCTGTCATAAAATTATAAACTGGATGCCCCTCAAAAGCTTTCCACCCAATGTACTCTTTGACATTTGTCTTTACAATTACTCCTTGAGGATTGTAAATATGGATATCGTCAACTCTATATTCATCAGCCAAAGCATCAAGTTGACTGCTTTCTAAGGTATTTAGCTTAGTAGCTATACTTTCGCTAGCTATATAAAGTTTTTCTTCAAGCAGCTCAGATATTATTTCCTTTGCATTTGCAGCATTTGACAAATTATTTGAATACCCTTTAGCTATTTTAGTAGTTTCTTGGTGAAGTAGGTTGTATTGGCTCTTTATTCTATCTTGTAGCACAATAAAAGTTATCATGGAGTAACACATCGAAAGAATTATAAACAATGCTATATATTTCTTAGAGTCTACTGCTTTTAGTTTTTCCATAGTTAACTCCTTTCACCTAAGATCTACAAACTCCTAAGCTTAAAGTTCAGTCCAGTTACCCTTATTATTAAATTTAGATATATAAAGCGCTTCATCTGCTTTATTCAATAAATCCTCGTAATCTGTAGGCCAGCTATCAATCCAAGCAAGTCCAGCAGATATACCAATACTATAATCCTTTCCATCTGGAAGCTTTATAGTATTGCCTTTAATATATGAAAAGAACTCATTCATACAGTCTTCTATTTCTTGCTTGCTCGTAAACCCATAAAGGAGTAAAACAAACTCATCCCCAGAGCGTCTTCCAAGCAGCATCTTGTTTCTCTGAGTTATGTTATTAAGTCTTTGAACAGCTTCTTTTATATAGAAATCGCCCCATTTATGGCCATAGGTATCATTCATATTTTTCAGATTATCTAAATCAAACATAACAAGTGCAGAGCTTTTTAATGGATTTTTATTTAATAACTGCTCCATATAGCTTTGAAAAGCTCTTCTATTTAGAAGTCTAGTAAGCGGGTCAATATCTCTATCTCTTCTTATTTGAAGTTTCTCCTTCATCTCTTCAGTAATATCTTGAATGACTCCAATTGTAGTATCTGAAGAATCAGTCATCTTTAGCTTAACCCATCTCGGATATTCTAGATTTAGTTTATAAACGCCTTCCTCATTTTCCTCAGGATTATTTAGAAGCTCGTTTAGTTTGTTCATAAAAGTGGTTTTATTTTTATCATCAAGGTCTAATATAGTGTAAAGCTTTTCTGTTACAAAAATGTCATCACTGTTATTTTTTATTTCAAAAGCAGCGATTGGCAAATCAAATAGCGAAATTACTCTAGTTAGTCTAGATACAGACTCCAGTCTTTCATTATTGGCTTCCTGCATAGCCTGTGCTAGCTCATCCACCTCAAGTAAACCAGTAGGCTCCACTATCATAATTTCATTTTTATTACTTTCCCTTACTTTTTTAGAAAGATCCACAATTGGTTTTGAAAATCTATAACTAAAATACACTCCTCCAAATATTCCTACTATTAGAGCTATAATAAAAGCTCCCCATAGTATACTTTGAGTTCTATACACGTATGAGAATAGTTCTTCTCCTCTCATAAATCCAACTAGATACCACGACTCTCCTTCAAAAGGTGTATTTGGTTGATACAGCTTAAGTTCTTCTACACTGGCATAAATATCATAACTACCACTGTGGTTTAAAAGCTTATAAATTCCAAAGTCTTCATTTTCAATAAGCAGATTTAGTGGTTCATTTTCTACTAAATATCTCTTTTGGAGTGCACTTACTATTACTGATGGTATGGGCTTAGAATCCTTTGTGGGTTTATGAGTTAAAATATAGCCAAGTGAATCCTTAAGCTTCAAATCAGTAGCTGGAAGCATTTTAATCATATGATTAAGTGTAACCTCTATTCCTACTATGCCTTTTAGGTTGTTCTTAGAGTCAAATATAGGCATAGAGTAAGTCATTATTTGCAAATCAGTATCCGACAATTTAAATGGCTTACTCCAGTAGCCTAAAAGTTTAGAGTCGTTTGATAAATTAGCAAGGTTAAGAGGCCTTTTTATAAAATCCTGATTATCACTTGTTAATCGTAAATCATAGCTCCACATCTGATCTAAAGGTACCTTGAGTTTTTTTGCTATTTCAGAGGGGCCAACTACTACATATAAATCCTTAAAAGAAAGATTATCCGACAAAGGGTCATAATCTCTAAAATAAAGTCCCGGAACATTATTATCATTTATATCATCAGTAAGCAATATAAAAGCTCCAGTTGCCTTTGTAGTTCTCAGCATTTCTATTAACTCTGAAGACAAATCATCTAGTAGCAGTGTATCTGTTTCATAGGTCTTAGAAAGCTTTTTTGATATTTGCGACAAAAAAGGGTCTACATTTGTCCATCTATTTTTCATCTCAAGCTCTAAATATGCTTTTCTGCCTTGAACTTTATCGCTAAAGGATTCATAAGCATTTAATTTAGCTTGTCTTAAAACTCCTCCATTGACTAAAACAGCTATTAAAAACAAAGACTGTATTACAATTATAATAATCGCAAAAATAGTCAATCTATATACAATTGAATTTCTTTGTCTCAATATCCGTCTCATGATAACGTCCTTATCCTTTTAGAATTTTGTTGGCATTATTTACTAAATCCTCGTACCATTTTTCAAAGCTAGGCATACTGGTTAACTCTTCTATAGCTTTAGCTCTTTCATCAATCTCTAAGTTGCTTGAATCTAAAGCTTCTAAGTCCGTTGTAACCTTATCAAACAAGCTGGTTTCTAAAAATCTCCTAATCTCATAGCTTTTATCAAATGGCTTATTACTATATAGCTCATAGGTTTCAAGCATTTTGCTAGTTGTTTTTATAGTCGACTTTATAGATTCGCTATTAATATTGTTTTCCTCGAGAGCAGCTAATAATATTTCTTCATTTAAAGCTTCGTTTTTAACTGGAAAATATCCAGTCGTTATTGCAAATTTAACATTTTGCTTTGTATCTGTAAACCATTTCAAAAACTCTGCTGATGCATATTCATGTGCATAGTCGCTCTTTGTCATACATATTCCTGCTCCCTGCTGAATAGCTACTGGATTTCCACTTTCGAAATGTGGGTAAGCTATAGTGAGAGGTTCTATTCGTACTATATTGTCTTGACTAAAGGTCACTTCTGTTGGGAAATATGATGCACCCGCAGTTGAGCCTACATAAGCAATCACAGTGCCTGTCTTTGCATCGTCAGAGCTGAATCTGCCAGTTTTTGCAAAATGCTTATTTATATATGGTACATAATAGTTTTGCCATATTTTATAAGCTGAATCTTTTGATAGGTTAAACTCAGCAGAGCCGTCTTCATTATATTTATATATTTCATTTTCAAGCTGCATAGCTGCTTGTATCATATAGTTAGCATTTGAATCAATTCCAAAAAAGCTCTTTCCAGTATTTTCATAGTATACAGCCGCTACTTCAGTGAGGCCTTCCCAGGTTTGAAGCTTTTTATCGTCTATGGAATTTTCAGTAGCAAACTTCTCCCATGAGGTTTTATTTATAAATAGGTTTTCTGTTGATTTTGCAATAGGCATTATATACAAGCCTTCATCAAACAAAAAATTGCCTTCTTCTAAAAATTCTTTTCTATATTCATTTAACTCATCTTGAGTGAAATACTGTTCTAAATTCACAAGACCTTTTATTTTGTGTACCGTAAGCGCTGTATCTGGGTAAGCCGCAAAAAGATCTGGCATAGGAGAAGAACCTATTGCCTGATTAACAGAATTTTGTACTGATGTAGCTAACTGGTCTACATCTCCTTGACTTTGGGCATCAACAACAATTCCTTTTTCCATACCTACAGTTTCATTAAATTCCGATACTATCTCATCAAACTTTTCTTTTATATTTCCATTATAGTAATGCCATAATACTACAGTAACTGGTTTTTGAGGATCTAAAGGATTTTCTTTCTCGGTAGGTTTACTAGAGCAGGAAGTGAAAGAAAAAAGAATAGTCAAAATACAAAAAATACTAAGGACACTTTTATAAATTTTCATAAATCATCTCCTATAAAATTATATATGTAATAATTTTTAACTTTTCTTCTCAATATAACTACAACCGCTCCTTGATAATAGAAGCGGTTGCAACAATATAATTAATATCTGTCTTTTATTTCTCTTTCCATCCTGCGCTGAGCATCTTTTTTTGCAAGAGATTCTCTCTTATCATAATTCTTCTTACCTTTTGCAAGAGCAAGCTGTACTTTCACTTTTCCACGCTTAAGATACATGGAAAGAGGTATGAGAGAGTAGCCTTTTTGAGTAGTTTCTCCTATAAGCTTTCTAATCTCCTGTTTATGAAGCAAAAGCTTTCTTACTCTAAGAGGGTCTACATTAAAAATATTTCCCTGTTCATATGGACTGATATGCACTTGCTTTAGAAAAACCTCGCCATTATCAACACTTGCATAGCCCTCTCCTAAGTTTACTTTTCCAGCTCTTATTGATTTTACTTCTGTTCCCTTTAGTTCGATTCCGACTTCATACGTTTCTATGATTTCGTAATTGAATCTTGCTTTTCGATTGGTTGCTACGGTTTTCGAACCTTCCATTTATATCACCTTTATCTGCTTTCTTTTAGCCTCTTAGCCATTTCTTTAGCTATCTCTGCACATTTTTCAAGGTCATCAATTGCAGGTGAGCATTTAACTTCAACTACATTTTCTATAAAATCATACTGGCAAGTTTCACCAAACTCTTTTAATGTTTTAACTGCTCCCCCACTCCAGCTATACGAACCGAAAACTCCTAAAATGTGGTTTTGAATATTGTTCATTTTGATTACATTTACAAGGTTGCTCATTATTGGGAAAAGTCCGTTGTTATAGGTACAGCTTCCAAGAATTAAGCCCTTGTACTTCCAGATTTCATTTATAATATGTGAGTTATGAGTTTTGGATACGTCATACATCTTCACATCCTTGATACCTTCTTCAGCAAGTACTCTTGCTATAGCCTCTGCCATGATAGAAGTGTTTCCGTACATAGTACCGTATACTATTACAACACCTTCATCTGTATCAAATTTACTCCATTTATCATATAGAGAAACTATCTTTTCAGGCTTGCTTCTCCATACTGGTCCATGAACAGGGCATATCATAGATATATCAAGTCCAGATAGTTTTTTTATAGCTACTTGAACTTGCTTACTATGCTTTCCAACTATATTAGAATAATATCTTCTAGTTTCTGATTCATAAAAATCCCAGTTTATTTCATCATCAAATATAGGACCATCTAAAGCACCAAAACCTCCAAAAGCATCTTGAGAAAATAATATTTTATGTTTTGACTCATAGCTCACCATAGACTCTGGCCAGTGAACCATAGGAGTCATATAAAATGTAAGCTTTTTATCTCCTAAATCTAAAGTATCGCCTTCTTTAATTTCGATGAAATTTCCTGTTACGCCATAAAACGCTTCTAAGAAATCCTGAGTTTTTTTGTTTCCTACAAGCTTTACATCTGGATACATATCTATTACAGATTTTATAGAGCCTGAGTGGTCTGGCTCCATATGATGAATTACAAGGTAATCAAGTGGCTTATCTTTTAGGATGTTTTGAATTTTTACTAAGAAGCTATCTACTTTAGTAATCTTCACTGTATCTAAAAGTACATTTTTTTCTCCAGTTAAAAGATATGAGTTATAGCTTATTCCGTTATCTAGCGGCCACATATTTTCAAACAAATGGGTTTCTCTGTCATTTACTCCAATATAATGTACATCTTCATGAATCTTTACTGACAAGGTATTCATAAGGTTATAGCACTCCCCTTCAGACTATAATTTTTTATTATTTTTTAACGATTCAATTTTTGTATTCTTTTCTAAGTTTATATACATAAATCATATTATCATATTTTACATAATTTTTTAACGAAAAAATTAAATTAAGCTAGGACAAAGTTCACTTCTCTAAGAGGTATATTGACACTATCCACCTTAATATTAATTTTGTCTCCGATTTTGAAGGTCTTTTTTGTATGCTCTCCAAATAACAAATAATTTTCTTGGTCGAAGATATAATAGTCATCTGAAAGATTGTTAAGTCTTATTAGCCCTTCTACTGTGTTGTAAAGCTCCACAAACATACCAAATGAAGTAATTGAAGAAATAACTCCTTCATATTCTTCTCCTATATGGTTCTTCATATACTCAGCTTTTCTAAGGTCTTCAACTTGTCTCTGGGCTTCATCTGCTTCTCTTTCTCTTATAGAAGACTGCTCAGACGCCTTCTCAACTATAGCCTTTAATCTATTAAGTCTTTTTTCATTTAGTGACTCATCAATAGTTTCTTTTATTATCCTGTGAATCTGAAGGTCAGGATATCTTCTAATAGGCGAAGTAAAATGAGTGTAATACTTAGCTGCAAGCCCAAAGTGACCAGTACAAATCGGTGAATATCTAGCTTGCTTAAGAGATCTAAGCATAAGAGTTGATATTACTAGCTCTTCCTTGGTATTTTCTATATCTCCAAGCAATTTCTGAAGTTCTTTTGGGTGAATTTCCTCTATATCACCTTTTAAAGTATATCCAAATGCTCCTATGAACTTAACAAAATCTCTTATTTTTTCAGGATCTGGATTTTCATGAACTCTGTAAACAAACGGAATCTGTGCCCAGAAAAACTGTTCTGCAACTGTTTCATTGGCTATAAGCATAAATTCCTCAATTATTCTATTTGCTATTCTTCTATCGTACTTAATTATATCTGTAACATTTCCAGCTTCGTCCATAAGAATCTTGCTCTCTGGAAAATCAAAGTCCATAGCCCCTCTTTGATTTCTTCTTGCAGTTAATATCTTTGCTAACTCTTCAGAAAGCTTTAGCTTATCTAAAATATAGCTGTATTTTTGTTTTAGCTCTTCATTGTCATTTTCTAAAATATCAGATACATCTTCATAAACTAATCTAGCTTTTGAGTTAATAACTGTTTTTTTGATTTCATGACTTACAACCTTGCCTTTTTCATCTATTTCCATAATGCATGATAAGGTAAGTCTGTCTACATCTGGATGAAGCGAGCATACTCCATTTGAAAGCTTTGGTGGGAGCATAGGAATAACTGTATCTACTAGATAAACAGAGGTTCCTCTTTTTAGAGCTTCATCATCTAGTGGAGCTCCTTCAGTCACATAATGAGTAACATCTGCTATATGGACACCTAGCTTGTAATTTCCGTTATTTAACTTTTCAATCGAAATTGCATCGTCTAAATCCTTGGCATCAGAACCATCTATTGTATATATAAGTTCATTTCTAAGATCTAGTCTTGAGTGAATTTCTCTTGGATCTATGTCTTCTGGTATTTCATGCGCTTGCTTTAGAACCTTCTTAGGAAACTCCTCTGGCAAACCATTTTGCTTTATAATAGAAAGCAGGTCTACACCTTTTTCTCCTTGTTTTCCTAGAATTTCTTTTACTTTGCCTTCTGGGTTTCTTCCTTTTTGAGGATATTTAGTTATCTTACATACTACTATGTCTCCAGTTTTAGCTCCCATTGAATCTTTCTTTGCTATAAAAACATCTGCCGTAAGCCTTTTATTATCTGATATTACAAATCCAAAATTTTTAGAAGCTTCGAATTTTCCTACAATTTCTGTATAACCTCTTTCTATTATTTTAATTATCTCGCCCTCAGTACGACTCTGAGTAGTTTCGCTTTTCACTACTCTTGCTATTACTCTATCATGATGCATAGCACCATTTAATGCGCTTGCTGGAATAAAGATGTCTCTTTCTCCTTCTACTCCTGTATCTAAAAATGCAAATCCCTTTGGATGCACACTTAGTTTGCCCACAAATAAATTCATTTTCTGCGGAAGTCCATACTTTTCTTTTTTTGTTTTGTATATTAGGCCTTCCTCTTCCATTTCATACAGTATGCTGTTTAAAATATCTTTATCTGCTTTACTAGCGCAAAATATTTGACATAATTCAGTTTTACTAAGAGGGCTGTATGCCTCTTCTCTCATGAGCTGTAATATGCTCTCTTTTATACTTAGTTTCATTATTTTCCCTCCTAATTTTTGCTTGCTTTTGTGTTATACCCCTTTATCTGGCTTTAATTCATTGACACCGCTTATTATTAAGGATAAAATTATATAGTTATGGATATATATTTTATCAAATGGAATAAGGAAGGTATTTATGTCGGAACAAACAACGAGTTTTATAAATGAAGTAAATAGAAGAAGAACCTTTGCCATCATCTCACATCCCGATGCTGGTAAGACCACACTTACAGAAAAATTCTTGCTCTACGGAGGGGCTATACGCTTAGCTGGCTCTGTAAAATCAAGACGTTCTCAAAAGCATGCAGTTTCAGACTGGATGGAAATAGAAAAGCAAAGAGGTATTTCTGTTACTTCGAGTGTACTTCAATTTGATTATAGCGGATATTGCATTAATATACTAGACACACCTGGTCACCAAGACTTCAGTGAGGATACCTATAGAACACTTATGGCTGCTGATAGCGCTGTTATGGTTATCGACTGTGCAAAGGGTGTAGAGGACCAGACAAAAAAATTATTCCATGTATGTAAGATGCGCGGAATTCCAATATTTACATTTATAAACAAAATGGATCGTATGGGTAAAGACCCTTTTGAACTTATGGAGGAAGTCGAAAGTGTACTTGGCATTCGCTCTTATCCTGTAAACTGGCCTATTGGAGCTGGAAGAGATTTCAAAGGCGTTTATAATAGACAAAAAAAGCAAATTGAATTATTTAAAGATAGCAACCACGGTCAAAGCCAAGGAAATGTAATCAGCGGGGATATTAATGATCCAAAGTTCAACGAGCTACTTGGTGAAACCCTTCATTCACAGCTACTAAGCGATATTGAGCTTCTAGATATGGCTGGGGATGAATTTGATATGGAAAAAATTCTATCTGGGGAACTAACGCCTACTTTCTTTGGTAGTGCCCTTACAAATTTTGGTGTTGAGCCATTTTTGGAATCCTTTTTAGAAATGACTACTCCTCCTACTCCAAGACAAAGTAGCAACGGTCTTATTGACCCAAAAACAGATAATTTTACAGGCTTTATATTTAAGATTCAAGCTAATATGGACCCTACACATAGAGATAGAATTGCATTTTTGAGAATATGCTCAGGCAAGTTTGAAAAAGGCATGTCAGTAAATCACGTTCAGGTGAATAAAAAAGTTAGACTTGCTCAGCCTCAGCAGTTTATGGCTCAAGATAGAGTAATAGTAGATGAAGCCTACCCTGGAGATATAATAGGTATTCATGACCCAGGAATATTTAGAATCGGAGATACCTTGTGCGCTGATAATTCGAAGACAAAATACGAAGGAATCCCACTTTTTGCACCTGAGCACTTTGCAAAGATATTTGCAAAAAACTCTCTTAAGAGAAAGCAATTCCAAAAGGGAATTACTCAGCTAGCTGAAGAAGGAAGCATTCAGGTATTTAAAAGACCTAATATAGGTATAGAAGAGCTAATCGTAGGAGTTGTAGGCTCACTTCAGTTCGAGGTATTAGAATATAGGCTTAAAAATGAATACGGTGTAGACGTAATAATGGAAAGAACTCCATATAGATATATCAGATGGGTTGAAATGGAAGGCTTTAATCCTTCAAAATTCTCTATCACTATGGATACCATGATAGTTGAGGACGAAGATTCACATCCTGTTTTACTATTCCAAAACGAATGGTCTATCAATATGGTAAAAGAACGTAATGAGACTGCTGTTCTAAAGGAAATTTCATTTAGAAAGTAAGAGCTGAGATTAAACTACTTAACGATAACTGATTTTTTGAGTTATTAATATTTAGTTTAATCTTTTTTCGTAATATAATCGTAACGATAAAATCTGCATAATGTAATATTTATACTATATCATTACCTTAAGAGGTGATGTAGATGAAGCTTAGAGCTTTTTATGCTGTTATTCTTTCAGCAATATGTATTTTGACTACAAATATATCCTATGCGGCTACAGATTATTCTATAAGCCGTAAAGTAGAAATAGTTTTAGATTCCAAACGAGACAATGCTCTTAGTTATCTAAAATCAAGAATAAGCACTATTAATCTGACATTAAATGGCAAAAGAGTTAGAAATTCCGATATATACTTTAGAAACAATGAGCTTATGCTTCCAATACGAAATGTAGCTGAGGCTTTTAATCTTGATTTAAGCTGGGATTCAAAAACAAGAACAGCTTCCCTCGATGATAAGGCTATCGTTGCTAAAGCTACTACCAACGACTATTATTACAGCTATGGTGCTATGGCTGATATAAGGCTTGATATCACACCCGAGGTGAGAAATGGCAGAATGTATGTGCCACTTGATTTTTTATCAGAAGTCTTAAAGGCAAATGTAGGTATGGATGGCAGTAAAATTACAGTAACTTTAAATGTAGCTCCAGCAAATGCTGCTATAAAAATGCATGAAATCGCTAAAAGTCAAATATCTTCGCTTCAAGATGGAGGTATAAACAATATCAAAATCAATATCATGTACATAGGCGACAAGACTGGATATGTAGTTTACGAAGGGACTATGGTAAAAAATTCAGCTTCCTATAAAGTGCTAACATCTAAAGCTTTTGATATCAAAAATGGAAATGTAATTCCTATAACAAGAGCCGTTTCTAGTAAAAATATGGATGCCTTTAAAACTACAGTTGAAGCTTATTCTAGCTCAGTAAAATTAGATGAAACTACAAACTACTATATAAGACCTATAGATAATAAACTCTTTTTTGTGATATTGATGCAGGATTCAAAAGGAAATTACTATGAAGTTCAAATTCCTTATGAAAAAGTCAGTGACCTGTTAAGCTTAAGATAAATATATAAACCGTCATTTAAACTGGATGAGTGCTTTTCTTACTTAGGTAGGCAGTTATTTTAACTGCCTACTTTAAAGAACTAATCCATTTTATTGACGGTTTTCTTTTATTATTAAACAGCCCTTAACCAAACTTTCATTAAAATAATTATTTTAGGATGCATTTTTATCTGCCGTATAATTTCCTAATAATTTAAAGTAGGTGCTACTATTTTTAATTTTTTCTATGCTTTTAACTATGTCTATATCATTTAAGCTTCCTTCAAAATCTATATAAAACATGTATTCCCAAGGTCTGTTTTTTATTGGTCTAGATTCTATTTTCAGCATATTAACATTGTTAAGGTGAAAGCCTTCAAGAACTTTATAGAGTTCTCCTGCCCTATGCTTTATTGAGAACATAACGCTAATTTTGCTTGTATCAATATATTCTAAAGCTTTTCTAGAAATTATAACAAACCTCGTGTAATTATGCTCATTGTCATTGATATCTTTTTCTATGATATCTAGATTGTAAAGCCTTGCAGCCTTTTCGCTAGCTATAGCTGCCTTTGTAAAATCATTTGAAAGAGCTACAGTTTTTGCGCTATAAGCTGTATTGTGGTAGGGAATGAGTTTCCATTCCTGATGCTTTTTTAAAAAAGAGCTAGATTGCTCAAATCCTTGAGTATGCGAATAAATTTCTTTTATATCCTTAATAGAAGCTCCTTTTACCCCTATTAGATTTTGCTTTATTCTAAGGCATTTTTCTCCTACTATATAAAAACCATATTCTCCAATTAAATCGTATACTGAGCTTATGCTTCCTGTTGAAGAATTTTCTATAGGAAGTACTCCATAATCTGTTTCTCCATTTAACAAGCCTTTAAATACATCCTCAAAGCTCATATACTCCATAAATTCTGCATCTTTATCAAAATATTCTATAGCCGCTTGATGTCCAAATGAACCCTCTACGCCTTGGAATCCAATTTTAATTCTTTTCTTGCCCATACCTAAAATTCTTTTTTGCTGAACTCTTCTGCTTATTTCCATAAGCTTTTTTATAAATTCTTCAAGCTCATCTCTATAATCTTTATTGTATAGCTCATTTAGTGCTGACTCTATTACTTCTTCTTCTCTTGATGTATTTAATATGCCTAGATTATTTTCTAGCTTGTACTGAGCTATTTTTTCAGCTGTCTCCATTCGCTTTTCAAATAGTCTCACAATATTTTTATCGATATCATCTATTATGAATCTAAGCTGATCAACTCTGCTCACATATATCTCCTCCAAGCATTTTAAAATCCTGCCAAAAGTTAGGATATGACTTATCTACAGATGAGGCTCCATCGATTATAATGCTTCCTTCACACCTTATCGATGCTACTGCCATTGCCATAGCTATCCTATGGTCATTCCAGCTATCTACATTGGCTCCTCTAAGTTTGGACACTCCTTTAATTATAAGAGTGTCTCCCTCTTCTTTTATGTCAGCTCCTAGCTTATTTAGCTCCGTTTTTGTTGCTGTAAGTCTATCTGATTCTTTTATTCTAAGCCTCGCTCCATTTTTCACTATAGTAGTACCTTTACTCACAGAGGCTAGTACAGAAAGCACCGGTATTATATCTGGAATCTGCGAGGCATCTATTACAGTTTGTTTAGTCTGGCTCTTTTGAGCTATAAATGAATTATCTTCACAAGATATTTTCCCAGCCATAGACTTTATAATATTTATCACTTCTTTATCTGCCTGCAGAGAAGCCTCGTTTAAATCACTACTAGTAATCTTTTCACCTAAACATCCTGCAACTAACCAAAATGCTGCTTGAGAAAAATCGCCTTCCACTCTATAATCACACGCTTTATAGACCTGTCTTCCTTTTATATAAAAAGCTTTATAATCGTCATTTTCTATCACAATTCCATACTTGCTAAGTACTGATATCGTCAAATCTATATAGCCCTTTGATTCAAGCTCCCCTGTTATTGTTATCTTTGAATCCGAATCTAAAAGGGGAAGAACAAACATCAATCCTGTTATAAACTGAGAGCTTACATCCCCTCTCATATCAAAAGTACTAGGAGTTAAGCTTCCATTTATTTTAAGTGGTAGCTTATTATCTTTTGTTTCGTAATGTATTCCTTGCTCATCAAATATTTTGTAGTATACATCTAGTGGTCTTTCAACTAATTTTCCTTTTCCTATAAAGCTGACCTCACTATTACTAATCATCGCTATTGGAATCATAAATCTGAGAGTGGAGCCTGATTCATTGCAATCTATGGAAGCTTTAGGTGCTTTAAATGTTTCTATTCCCTTAATTATAAGCTTTACTCTTTCATTTTCAGCTTTCACCTCAGATATTTCTGCTCCTAGCTGTTTCATAGCCTCACATGTAGCCTTTATATCCTTTGACATTACTATGTTGCTTATTTCACTTACTCCACTTGATAAGGATGCCGCTATTACAGCTCTATGACTAATGCTTTTGGATGGTGGTATTGAGATTTCTCCACTTAATTCTTTAGGCTCTATTTTTACTTTTTTCAACCTATCTTCCTCCTTTTGCTTCCTGCTTGCTCCATAAGATGCTCTAGTTCTTTTATGTCTGATGATATTATTGCTTTTCTGAGCTGCTCCATTTTTTTCTCCATGATTTTTATTTGCTCATCTAAATTGTCTTTATTGCTTATAAGAAGCTGAGCCCATAGTCTGCTGTTTATTTGTGCTACTCTTGTGGCATCCTTAAAGCTAGGTCCTAGAAGAGCTCCCATTTCCCTCACATCACACATGTCCATAAGCGCTAGTGCTGTGATATGAGGCATATGGCTCGCTAGTGCCATCGCTTCATCATGCTTGCCTGGATTAATCTCAGATATAGATTTGCATCCGAGTATCTTGGCAAGACCTTTTATTTTGCTTATAGCTTCTAGGCTACTTGTGTCAGTAGGTGTTATGATGTAATTTGCATCCATGAACAAGTTTGGGTTTGCGTGGTCAAATCCTCTAAAATGACTTCCTGCCATCGGGTGTCCTCCTACAAACTCCAAATCCTCTCTAAGACATAAGTTAATTTCATTAATTAAATCTAACTTTATTCCTGAAACATCAGTTATCACAGCTTTATACTTAAAATCGTTCATGTGTTTTTTTATAAACTCAGCTGTTTCTTTAGGGTATAGACACACAATAACAATTTCAGCTAAAGGTAAAATATTTTCAGGTTCAGTATCCCCTAGCTTTATAAAATCCTTATTTATAGCATCTTCAATAGCTTTATTTTGCGTATCTATACCCATGATATTTTTAAATCCATTTATTTTAAGAGCTCCTGCAATCGAGCCCCCAATCAGTCCAAGTCCAACTATCGCAACCCCTTGATTTTTATTTATAAAAAAATCTGGTTCATCCACTTTATTCACCTGCTAAAATGAAACTGCTTTATTTTCAATAACTGCTAGCTGATTGATAGTATGCATTAAGTTTGTGAACTGCAGTGGGGTTATTGACTGCTGTCCGTCACATTTTGCATTTGCTGGGTCATTATGAACTTCTATCATTAGTCCATCAGCTCCTACAGCTATCGCAGCTTTTGATAAAGGCTCAACCATCCATGCCAGTCCAGCTGCATGGCTAGGATCTACAATTACAGGAAGGTGACTCAGCTTTTTTATAGCTGGAATAGCACTTAAATCTAAAGTGTTTCTTGTGTAATTTTCAAAGGTTCTGATTCCTCTTTCGCATAGAATCACATTTTCATTTCCCTCTGCCATGATGTATTCTGCTGACATTATGAATTCTTCTATACTTGAAGACATTCCTCTTTTTAAAAGGACTGGAACTTTACTTTTTCCAACCTCTTTGAGCAGCTCGAAGTTTTGCATATTTCTAGCTCCTACCTGCATTACATCTACATGCTCTTCAAATATATCTAAATGAGCTGCTGACATAATTTCAGTCACTATAGGAAGACCAGTTTCTTTTTTTGCTTCAACTAATAATTTTAATCCATCTTCTCTTAGCCCTTGGAAGCTGTACGGAGATGTTCTTGGCTTAAATGCTCCTCCTCTTAAAAAACCTGCTCCAGAAGTCTTTACATCCTTTGCTATTGATATAATCTGCTCTCTGCTTTCTACCGAGCATGGACCAGCTATGATTCCTATGTGTCCACAGCCTATTTTTCTTCCTGCTACTTCCACTATGCTACCTTCTGGCTTTATTAATCTATTTGCTTTTTTAAATGGTTCTTGGATATTTACAACTTTTTCAACATTTTTGTTTGCACTTATTAATTCTTTATCTATTTTGCTTGTATCTCCTACAAGTCCTATTATATGGCGACTTTCACCTACTACTTCATGTACACTGCATCCAAGGCTTTGCATTTTTAATTTTATCTTTTCAATCTCTTCTCTAGATATCCCAGGCTTTAATACTATTACCATTTAAATCACTCCTATTTTTTTAATTTTTAAGTTCGTTATCAGCTTTAAGTTTCTCTTATATTATTTACATAGTCTCATTTGAATTTTTATTGATTTTCAAGCTCTTTAAGCTCTTTAAGCTCTTTAAGCTCTTTAAGCTCTTTAAGCTCTTTAAGCTCTTTAAGCTCTTTAAGCTCTTATGGATTTTAATCTATTAAATCTATTTAAATTCTTATATTTTCTGTGGCCAAATAGAAAGTATAAGAAATAATAATTTAAAATTTAATACTTATATTAAAAAAGGGCCTCATTGAAGTTTCAATGAGACCCTAAGTTTATCAGGTATTTTTATTCACTATTCCCGTATTTGCTTAAGCTTAATGCTGAAGAACCTGCGGATAATATAAAGAATATCTCATTGGATTTTTATATGATTTTTGGAATGCAAAATAGCCTGCGCTATAAAAATAAAAGCCCAAGCTAAAAAAGCTAAAATAAAATTTATTATTTGCATTTATCATATTTCCAATAAGGTTTTCCATTTTTTTATCCCTTCTGGATGGATATACATTCATCCTAATATTTATACTGTATTATGTATTGTGATTTATTCTACCACGATTTTAGAGGATGTCAACAAATAAAATTAATTTATATAAAAAAAAGAACTATATTCGCTATGAACATAGTTCTTTTTTTTATTAATTATTTTCCAAATAGTCCAAGAAGTATTCCACCGTACTGAACAAATACTGGTGCAAATACTAGAGAAACTATAGTCATAAGTTTGATTAGGATATTGATAGAAGGTCCAGATGTATCTTTGAATGGATCTCCAACTGTATCTCCAACAACTGCTGCCTTGTGAGCTTCTGAACCTTTTCCGCCATGAGCTCCAGATTCAATGTATTTCTTAGCATTATCCCAAGCTCCACCTGCATTAGCCATCATGATAGCCATAAGAACTCCAGTTACAAGAGCTCCACCAAGAAGTCCTCCTAAAGCTTCAGTTCCAAGTAAAAGTCCAATAGCAAGTGGTGATAATACAGCCATAACTCCTGGAACAATCATTTGTCTAAGAGCTGCTGCTGTAGAAATATCTACGCATCTTGCATAATCAGGCTTACCAGTTCCTTCCATGATTCCAGGAATAGTTTTAAACTGTCTTCTAACTTCTTCAATCATATCAAATGCAGCTTTACCAACAGCTTCCATAGTCATAGCTGAGAATAGGAATGGTAGCATACCACCTATAAACATTCCCGCAATAACCTCTGGGTTAGTTAAACTGATTGATGATAGTCCAGTAGCTGCTGTGTATGATGCAAATAGAGCAAGCGCAGTAAGAGCAGCAGAACCAATTGCAAAACCTTTACCAATAGCAGCAGTTGTGTTACCAACTGAGTCAAGTTTGTCAGTGATTGCTCTAACTTCTTTTGGAAGCTCGCACATCTCTGCAATACCACCTGCGTTATCCGCAATAGGTCCATAAGCATCTACAGCTACTGTCATACCAGTAGTTGCAAGCATACCTACAGCTGCAAGAGCTATTCCGTATAGTCCTCCAGCCATATATGCACCTAATATACCCACTGCAATGATAATTAGTGGCCACATTGTTGATTCCATACCAACAGCAAGACCTGAAATTATAGTAGTTGCTGGTCCAGTTTCAGACTGGTCAGCAATTTTCTTAACATGTTTAAAATCTGCAGAAGTATAAATTTCTGTAATTTGTCCGATAATAGTTCCTACAACTAGACCAATTATGATAGCCCAAAAACCTGAAAGGTTTCCTAAGAACATATTAGAAAGGAAGAAAGATGCTAAAACTGTAATTCCTCCAGCTACATAAGTACCCATTTTAAGAGCTTTATGTGGATCTGAATTGTCATCACCTTTTACGAAGAAGGTTCCGATGATAGAGCCTATTATACCAACAGCAGAAACTGCAAGAGGGAAAATAGCTCCTAAAACTCCATATGATTCTCCAGAGTTTGATACAGCAAGTATACCAAGCGTCATAGCTGCGATTAATGATCCAACATATGACTCAAATAGGTCAGCTCCCATACCAGCAACGTCTCCAACGTTATCTCCAACGTTATCAGCGATAACTGCAGGGTTTCTTGGATCGTCTTCTGGGATTCCAGCTTCAACTTTACCAACTAGGTCAGCTCCAACGTCTGCAGCTTTAGTATAAATACCTCCACCAACACGACCAAAAAGTGCAAGAGAAGATGCTCCTAGTCCAAATCCAGTAAGAATATTTGTTGCTGCAGCAGAGTCATATCCCATGCTTGTTAATATCATATAAAGTACACTTACTCCAAAGATACCAAGACCAACAACAGACATACCCATAACCGCTCCGCCTGAGAAAGCTATAGAAAGAGCTTTGTTCATTCCGCCTTCTCTAGCAGCATTTGCTGTTCTTACGTTAGCTTTAGTCGCAACCTGCATACCAAAGAATCCTGCAAGTGTAGAGAATATCGCTCCTACTAAAAAGCAAACTGCTGTAAGTATGTTGATACCAATTGCTAAAACTACGAATAATACCGCGATAAAAATAACTAATACCTTGTATTCTCTAGTTAAGAAAGCCATCGCACCTTCGTGGATGTAATTAGAGATTTCTTTCATTCTCTCAGTTCCAACATCAACTTTGTTGATTTTTGAAGAAAGAACGAATGCAAATACAAGGGCAAGTACTCCAACGATAGGAGCCCATATTAAGTTTTGCATTTGTTAATACCTCCTAAAAATTTTGTTTTTTACTGTAGTGCTACTAATACGATTGCTAATACTATGAACAATACTGCACACGCTGCTGTTATTTTTCTAAAAATAACATCCATACCTCTTGCTTTGTTTCCCATAAGCTGCTCTGCTCCTCCAGTTATAGCCCCAGAGAAACCTGCGCTTCTTCCTGACTGGAGAAGTACACTGGCAATTAGACCTAAGCTTACAATAATCTCCACAATCATTAGAAATGTTTTCATATTAAGCACCTCCTTATGCATATACATGCTAATCATACCTACATATTTTAACATAGTGATAAGTATAAAGCAATAAATAAGATTATATGTAATGCAAAATTAATTATATTTGTCAATGGCAAATTTTGGATATTATTATTAAAAATTTAGACAAAACAACGAGAGCTATAAAAGCCCTCGCTATTTTTATTGTGATGCAGTTTTTAAAATGTTTTAAATTCTATATATTTAATTACAACTATTTGCTTAGCATTTAAAAACTTAATCAGATTTAAAGTTTAGTCCTAAAATCTAACTATCTTTTTTTAATGTTATAAAATGCATTCATACCTGCATACTGAGAAACTTCGCCTATCATTTCTTCTATTCTGATTAATTGGTTGTATTTAGCAACTCTATCAGTTCTAGAAGGAGCACCAGTTTTGATTTGTCCAGCATTTACCGCTACAACTAAATCAGCTATAGTAGTATCTTCAGTTTCTCCAGAACGGTGAGAAATGATAGCAGTGTAACCTGCTCTTTTAGCCATTTCTATAGCATCTAGAGTCTCTGTTATAGTACCTATTTGGTTTAGCTTAATTAGAATTGAATTTGCTATACCTTTTTGAATTCCCTCTTCTAACTTTGCAGTATTTGTTACAAATAAGTCATCTCCAACGATCTGAATCTTATCTCCAAGTCTTTCAGTCATAAGCTTGAAGCCATCCCAATCATTTTCATCAAGTCCGTCTTCTATAGAAATAATAGGATATTTAGATACTAAATCTTCATAGAAAGCAACCATTTCTTCTGATGTAAGCTCTTTGCCTTCTCCTGCAAGAACGTATTTTTTCTTATCAGCACTATAGAATGATGAAGCAGCAGCATCCATAGCTATTTTAACTTCATCTCCTGGCTTATATCCAGCTTTTTCTATAGCTTCTACTATAGCCATTAAAGCTTCTTCATTTGAACCAAGGTTTGGTGCAAATCCACCTTCATCGCCTACTGCAGTGTTTAGACCTTTACCTTTTAATACAGATTTTAGTGAATGGAAAATCTCTGCTCCCATTCTAAGAGCTTCTGCCCATGAATCAGCTCCTACAGGCATAACCATAAACTCTTGAATATCTACGTTATTATCTGCATGCTCTCCGCCGTTTATGATGTTCATCATAGGAGTAGGAAGAACCTTTGCGTTTACTCCTCCTAAATATTGGAATAAAGGCATTCCTAGCTCTTCAGCCGCTGCTTTAACAACTGCCATAGAAACTCCAAGAATAGCGTTAGCTCCTAATTTACCTTTATTATCAGTTCCATCTAGCTCAATTAGCATTTGATCAATTCCAACTTGGTCAAATACATTCATGCCTATTAGCTCTGGAGCTATGATTTCATTTACGTTATCAACTGCATTAAGTACTCCTTTGCCTAAATAACGAGACTTGTCTCCATCTCTTAATTCTACAGCTTCATAGATACCTGTTGATGCTCCAGATGGAACAGCAGCTCTACCCATTTCTCCTGACTCTAATACTACCTCTACCTCTACAGTTGGATTTCCTCTTGAATCTAGAATTTCTCTTGCAAATACATCAGATATAAACATTTTGTTTCCTCCTTGGTTTATTTTATTATTTAATTAGTAGACTTATCCCAGTCATTTGCTCTGGCTTTTCAAGTCCCATTACTTCTAAAATTGTAGGTGCAAAATCGCACAGTCTTCCGCCATCTCTTAATTTTATATTTTTATTTACATCATCAACCATTACAAAAGGTACTTTGTTTGTAGTATGAGCTGTAAATGGTCCACCAAGATCATCAAACATCTGCTCTGCATTACCATGATCTGCTGTTATAAAAGCAACTCCACCTAGACTTTTTATCTTATCTAGTACTTTTCCTAGACATATATCTACAGTTTCTACTGCTTTAACCGCTGCTTCAAATACTCCAGTATGTCCTACCATGTCAGGATTTGCAAAGTTTAGAACAATTAAATCCTTAGGATTAGTTTCTAAATCGTTAATTAACATATCTGTTACTTCATAAGCTGACATTTCAGGTTTTAGGTCATAGGTTGCAACCTTTGGAGAAGGTACTAATATACGCTCTTCATTGGCATAAGCCTCTTCTCTTCCTCCATTGAAGAAAAATGTAACGTGGGCATACTTTTCTGTTTCTGCTATACGAAGCTGAGTTTTTCCTTTAGACGCTATATATTCTCCTAGTGTATTATCTAGAGTTTGAGGAGTATAAGCTACTATTACATTAGGCATAGTCTTATCATACTGAGTCATGGTGACATATGTCGTTTCGAAATATTCTCTTTCAAATCCATCAAAGTCTCTATCCACAATCGCTCTAGTTAGCTCTCTTGCTCTATCTGGTCTAAAATTAAAGAATATAACTGAGTCATGAGCAGAAAGCGTAGTCAGTCCTTCTCCAATTACGGTAGGAAGAACAAATTCATCTGTTACATTCTCATGGTATGAAGCTTCAATGCATGAAAGTGCGGATTTTGCTTTTGGAGCATCAGCCTTTACTATAGCATCATAGGCTAGCTTTACTCTGTCCCATCTTTTGTCTCTGTCCATGGCATAGTATCTGCCACTTACAGTTAGAATTTTTCCAATGCCATGAGTTTTCATAAAGTTTTCTAGCTGCACGATATAGTCTTTTCCACTTTGCGGAGGCGTATCTCTTCCGTCCATAAAAGCATGCACGTAGACATCCTTTACACCTTGCTGCTTTGCCATAAGAAGCAAGCCCTCAATATGTGAATTGTGAGAATGCACTCCTCCATCTGATAAAAGGCCCATAAGATGAAGTGCTCTTCCTTCTTTTTTAGCATTTTCCATAGCCTCTAGCAAGGCTGGATTTGTAAAAAGTGAGCCTTCTCTAATTTCTTTCGTTATTCTTGTTAATTCTTGATATACAATTCTTCCTGCACCTATGTTTAGGTGCCCAACTTCAGAATTTCCCATCTGTCCATCTGGCAATCCTACATCTTCTCCACTTGCACCTATAAGTGTATGTGAATAATTTTGAAATATAGAATCAAATACTGGAGTATTGGCATGCTTTACAGCATTGCCTCTATCTGTAGGCAGATATCCAAAGCCATCTAGAATTATAAGCGCTACGGGTTTTCTCATATAGATTTCTCCTCTTAAAAATTGACTAAAGCAGTAAAATCAGAGGCTTCTAATGAGGCTCCTCCCACAAGTGCTCCGTCAATATCACTTTCATTCATAATCTCTTCAACATTCGAAGGCTTAACACTGCCTCCATACTGAATACGAACTTCCTCAGATACTTCCTCAGAGTACATGTCTTTTACAACCTCTCTGATATAAGCAATTACTTCGTTTGCATCTTGGCTAGATGCAGTTTTTCCTGTACCTATAGCCCAAATAGGCTCATAGGCTATAACAAGAGATGAGACCTGCTCATTAGTAAGTCCTTCTAGGCCTTTCATCGTTTGGTCTTTTACTATTTCTTTAGTTTTTTCTGCTTCTCTTTCCTCTAAAGACTCTCCTACGCACATGATTGGAGTTATATCATAAGCTAAAGCCTTTTTTACTTTTTTATTGACAGTTTCATCTGTCTCATTAAAATACTGTCTTCTCTCTGAATGTCCTATTATTACATAGTCTACCATTAGTTCTTTTAGCATAGCTGCTGATATTTCGCCAGTAAAAGCTCCTTTTTCCTCATAATGCATGTTTTGAGCTCCTACTTTGATGTTCGTATCCTTTACTGCTTGTTTTATATCCTTTAGCTGTGTAAATGGAGCGCAAATAACTGTCTCTACATCCGTTCCAGCAACCTCAGCTTTAATTTTTTCTACAAACTCAAGCGCCTCGGCTATTGTTTTATGCATTTTCCAATTTCCAGCTATTATAGGTTTTCTCATTTTTGCCTCCTATTTGCTTTCAAGTACATCTATACCAGGAAGAATTTTACCCTCTAAAAACTCTAGAGATGCTCCTCCACCTGTTGAGATATGAGTCATTTTATCAGCGAATCCAAGCTGTTCAACTGCTGCAGCTGAGTCTCCTCCGCCTATAATTGATACAGCATCTGTATTTGCAATTATTTCTGCTAAGGATTTTGTTCCTACCGCAAATTTAGGCATTTCAAACACGCCCATAGGTCCATTCCAAATTACTGTTTTAGCTTGCTTTATTTCATCTTCAAAAAGCTTGATAGTTTTAGGTCCAATATCTAGTCCCATAAAGCCTTCTGGAATTTCTTCTGTATCAGTGGCAAAAGATTCACTAGTTTCATTAAATTCCTTTGCAACCATGTGGTCAATAGGAAGAAGTAGCTTTATACCTTTTTGCTTTGCTTTTTCTAATAAATCCTTTGCAAGCTCTACTTTGTCATCTTCTACTCTTGAGCTTCCAACTGGAACGTTTAGAGCTTTCTTGAAGGTATATGCCATAGCTCCGCCTATAATAAGCGTATCTACTTTGTCCATCATATTTTCTATTACAGAAATTTTATCTGAAACCTTTGCTCCTCCAAGTATTGCTACAAAAGGTCTTTCTGGAGCTTCAAGCGCTTTTCCCATGATTGAAACTTCTTTTTCTATTAAGAATCCCATAGCTGAAGGAAGATAGTTTGCTATTCCAGCTGTTGACGAGTGAGCTCTATGAGCAGTACCAAATGCATCATTTACAAATACATCAGCAAGTGATGCTAATTCTTTTGCAAAGTCTAAATCATTTTTTGTCTCGCCTTTTACAAATCTAACATTTTCAAGAAGTACAATATCGCCTTCGTTCATAGATGCAGTAAGTGCTTTTGCATTTTCGCCAACTACAGCTTCATCTTGTGCCAATTTTACTTCCTTGCCAGTAAGCTCGCTTAATCTTTTTGCTACTGGAGCTAGTGAAAACTCAGGCTCATATTTTTTATCAGGTCTGCCTAGGTGAGACATAAGTATAACCTTTGCTTTATTTTCAATAAGATAGTTTATAGTTTCTAGTGCTCCTTTAATTCTTCTATCATCAGTAATTTCACCGTTTTTCATAGGTACATTAAAATCACATCTAACTATTACTTTTTTACCTTTTACATCTATATCATTTACAGCCTTTTTATTTAGCATTGACACTGATTTTCTCTCCCTTCAAAAAAGCCCAGCCCCTTTCGGGAACCTGGGCTTATGTTAGAATTTTATATTATAGTCCTTTTTTTACCATATATGCAGCTAAATCTACTACTCTTACTGAGTATCCCCACTCATTGTCATACCAAGATACGATTTTTGCCATGTTTCCATCAATAACCATAGTAGATAGAGCATCTACAATCGAAGATCTCTCATCTTTTCTAAAGTCAATAGATACTAGTGGCTCCTCAGTGTATCCAAGAATGCCTTTCATTGTAGTTTCAGATGCTTCTTTAAGCGCAGCGTTGATTTCATCTTTAGTAGCTGGTTTTGCAAGCTCAACTACTAGGTCAACTACAGATACAGTAGGAGTAGGAACTCTTAGAGAGAATCCGTTTAATTTTCCTTCAAGCTGAGGTAATACTAATGAAACAGCTTTAGCAGCTCCTGTTGTAGTAGGAATGATTGATAAAGCTCCAGCTCTTGCTCTTCTTAAATCTTTGTGTTTTTGATCTAAAAGACCTTGGTCGTTAGTGTAAGAGTGAACTGTAGTCATAAGACCTTTTACAATTCCAAACTTCTCATCTATAACCTTTGCAAATGGTGCAAGGCAGTTTGTAGTACAAGAAGCGTTAGATACTATGTGATGATTTGCTGGGTCATATTTCTCTTCGTTAACTCCCATAACTACTGTTATATCTTCGTCTTTACCAGGCGCAGTAATTAAAACCTTCTTTGCTCCAGCCTCAATATGCTTAGCTGCTCCTTCTCTCTTTGTAAAAGCACCAGTTGATTCAATAACTATGTCAATTCCCATTTCTTTCCATGGTAATTGAAGTGGATCTCTATTATCAACTACTACTATTTCATGTCCATCTATTATTAATTTTCCATCTTTTAATTCTACATCTCCAGTATATGTTCCAAAGCAAGAGTCATATTTAAACAAATGAGCTGCTCCAGTAGAATCTCCAGGGTTGTTAATAGCAACTATATCATAACCGAATTTTTCTTTTCCGCCATTTTCAAAATATGCACGAAGTACACTTTTTCCAATTCTACCAAAACCGTTAATCGCAACTTTTACCATTTGTAAAAACCTCCTAAAATTTTAATATTAAAATTAATTATCATCAAATCCGCCTGTTATTTCCATAAGGTAATTAGCGGCACTTTCGTCAGTTATAAGAACTAGATTTCTATTGATTCTAGCTATTGATAAGATTGCTTCAGCTTTTTTCTTGCCTCCAGCTATACCAATGATATCATTTAAAGCTTTGTACTTATCTAGTTTTATTCCCACTGTACTGGTTTCATAAACTATTTCACCATCAATATTAAAATAATGGCCAAAAGCTTCAGATACAGCTCCTCTTTCTTTGATTACCATGCATTCCTTGTCGCTGCTTTTTCTTCTTTTAGCCATATCAGATGCGTTGCCTATTCCAAACACAAGCAAATCTATCTCATCTATAGCTTCAAGAGTGCTTTTAACTTGAGGAATACTTGTTATGCTTTCCATTATGTCCTTATCGATGTTGTCTGGAACATGAAGAAGTACATAATGTCCATTGAGCTTTTTTGATACCATAGCAGCTATGTTGTTGGCTTGAATCTCTACTTCTTCTCCTAGTCCCCCTCTAGCTGGAACTATAGTAAGCGGCATCTCAGTTTTCATTTGAGGAAGGTTTTCTGCAAAGCTATGCATAGTCGTTCCTCCAGTTATTCCTATAACCTTGTGCTCTCTCATGATAGAAAAGAAATATCTTCCTGCAGCTTTAGCCATATCAATACTACAAGCTGGACATTCGTCAATCGATGAAGGAATAATAACAATCTTTTTTATTCCAAGTCTTTTGGTGAGTATATCTTCTAATTTCGTTATACCCTTAATTTCTGAAATAAAGCTACTTAAATTTTCTAGCACATCTATGCCTTCATCTGTCATAAACATACCAGAAGCGTCTATATTAATTAGGTTTTGTTCCTTTAAAAATTCAACCTCGCTTCGAACTACTCTCTCCGACAAGTTAAGCTTGCCTGCTAGCATTCTTCTTCCAATAGGACTACTCAAAGAAATTTCCTTTAATATAGAATATCTTTTTTCCATGTTTTCCAGAACTTCAGGTACAACTTTTCTTTGAAGATCAATCAGCTTTTTCATGCTCACCTCACCTTCCAAGGGACGTTTTAAGTCCACTGATTTATTTTCGTTCCCTGTCTTTTCAAAATTATGCGGGACTTCTAAAGACCATCGACTTTATTTACGTCCCGCTTCATATTTATTGTATATTATATTCCGTAGTTTTTCAAGAGGAAAAATTAAATTTCTTTTCTAATTGAAGAGCCTGGGATATTTAGTTCTTCGCGATACTTTGCAACAGTTCGCCTAGATATATTTATACCCTTTAAATTCAAAATATCACATATTTTTTGATCACTAAGTGGTTTTTTCTTATTTTCTTTATCTATAATATCCTTAAGCTCATTTTTTATATTTATATTAGATACCATATCTCCATCGCAATCTTTTACTCCACTGCTGAAAAAATACTTAAACTCAAAAAGTCCTTTTGGTGTAAGCATGTATTTTCCATTTACAGTACGTGATATTGTCGATTCGTGAAAACCCGTTTTCTCAGCTATATCCCTAAGTATCATGGGTTTGATATGATTTTTGCCATATAAGAAAAATTCTTCTTGTTCTTCTACTATCCCTTTAGCAACTTTTAGTACAGTATTTTTTCTCTGCTCTATATTTTTAATTAACATCAATGAGCTCTGAAGCTTCTCTTTAATATAGTCTTTAGTTTCTTTTTCAATAGAATCCTTGAGCATTTTTTCATAAAAGCTGCTTATTTTAAGACTCGGCAAGCTATCATTATTTAATCTAACTTCGAAACCATGGCTTTTTCTTTCTACTACTACATCTGGAAGCACATATTGGTTTTCATCAGACGCGAACTGTCTAGCAGGTCTTGGATCCAAAGTTTTTATATAATCTATATATGCTTTTAATCTTTCAGAAGGAATAGAGTACTTTTTACAAAGCTCCTTATACTTATGAGCTCCTATCATTTCTATATCTTCTATGATAATGTTTTCCAGTACCTTATCTGAGATTCCCTTGTCCTTAATCTGAAGAAGCAAACACTCAGATATATTTCTAGCAGCAATTCCGCTAGGTTCTAGGCTTTGAACCACCTCTAATGCCTCTGTAAAAACCTCTTCAGCTACGCCTACATTTCTGCAAGCATTTCTAATATCCTCTTTAAAGTATCCGTCTTTATTTAAAGTTCTTATGATATAACAACCAGCGGCAAATACTTTTGAGTCCAAGCTCATTAATCTAAGCTGCTGGCTCAGATAATCGTACATATTGACATTATCTTTTAAATAATTCTCTGCATTGCTATCCTCATCATCTGGTATTTCAAAGAAATTTGAATATACTTTATATGAAGAGTCTCTTAGATTTTTTAAATATTTCTCCCAATCTATCTCGTCTTTTTTTTCTACTTCAAGTGTAGGATTTTCGTTTGTTTCCCTTACTATGAGCTCCTCTATTTCAAATCTATTCATTTGAAGTATCTCTAGTGATTGCTTTAGCTCTTTAGTAAGTATCATTTTTTGGCTTTGGTTAATTTCTAATCCAAAACTCATCTTCATGGAGCATTCTCCTCATAAATAAATATGCTATTGGTTTTATGTTATATTACCACTGTATTTAAGTCTATTCTATCAAATAATCCAAGTAAAATCAAAAAATATACCAAATTATCTAAAATTGGTATATTTTTTGCTTATGGAGTATTTTTATATTAATTATCTAAGGATTTTCTTAAATCTATAAGCTCAGCTTCATTAAAATGATACACAGTGTTACAGAAATGGCATGAAATTTCAGCGAGCTTATCTTCTTTTATTATTTCATCTAAATCCTTTTTCCCTATACTGATTAGTGCTTTTTCTATTCTTTCTCTGCTACAATCACACTTATAGCTCACAGGAATTTTTTCATAAATCATAGGTTCTAAATCCTTTAGCACTAGGTTTATCAAATCCTCAGGTGTTTTTCCATCATCTATAAGATGTGATACTGAGGTGATTTGGCTTAAATTTTTCTCCAAAATATCTATATCTTTTTCCTCTGCTTCAGGCATAAGCTGAACTATAAAGCCTCCTGCCGCCTTAATACTATAATCTACATCTACTAGCACTCCAAGGGCAATAGCTGAAGGCTGTTGCTCAGAATATGCATAGTACGCAGTCAAATCCTCAGCTATTTCTCCATTGACAAGAGGGTACTGACCAGTATAAGGCTCTTTCATCCCCATATCCTTAATTATAGTAACAAGTCCGTTTATTCCAACTGCTGAGCCTACATCTAGCTTGCCATCAGCTCTACTTGGAATATCAACAAGTGGATTGCTCACGTAACCCTTTACTGTGCCTTTAGAGTCTGCTACGCAAACTATAGTGCCAAGTGGGCCTTTTCCATTTATGCTAAGGGTCAGCTTGTCATTATCACCCTTCATCATTATTCCCATAATGCTAGAAGCTGTAAGCGCTCTTCCTAAAGCCGCTGAAGCGACTGGACTTGTATTATGAAGTCTTCTAGCTTCCTCTACCATACTAGTAGTATCAGCTGCAAATATTCTTATTCCATGATTTTTCGATGTTCCTCTTAATATATAACTCATCTATTTATCGCCAATTTACCTCAATAAGCATCAAGATAAATCAACAGCCTCCTTTCAAAATCTTAAAATTATTTATTACAAGATATAAATACTCTCTGGCACTCATTATTATATCCCGGAGATATATCAAAGTCACTGTATACATTTATATTCTTAAATCCAATATCCTCTAAAAATCTAGTTAGCTTAAGGGGATCGTGAGCTTTTTGAATATGTGTTTCCTCGAATCTCCTATAGGTGTCTTTTTCTTCATTTTTTATAAAGAAGTTCACATCCATTGTCAGCTCTTTATGTTCATCATCAAAGTAGTTCTCCCATAGGTATACTAAATCCTCCATGGATTCTCCGTAAGTATTGTTGCCTAGAGTAGTCTTAAGCTTATATGGACTGCTGATATCAAAAATAAAGCATCCAGTCTCTTTGAGATGAGAATAGATAAAATTAAATATATCTTTTACTTCATCATCCTCTAGGATGTAGTTAAAAGTGTCATTGACAGCTAGAATACAATCAATTTCATATATTTCAAAATCAAGCTCTCTTATATCCTGCTCCATTAATATAACCTTATCTTCATAGTCCTTAAGCTTCTCATGGGCAAGCTCAAGCATCTGCTCTGAAATATCTATACCCACAACTTCATATCCCATATCTAAAAGATGTTTAGTAATATTCCCACTTCCACATCCAAGTTCAAGAATATTATTAACAGAACTATTATGGATGCCAATTATATCAACCAAATATTTAGCCCAGCTATTATAATCCACATCTTGCATCAATCTATCATAAATCATAGGCAAATGAGTATATTGCTCCATAAAGTTTCAACCTGCTTCCTTTATTTTTTCATATCATATTATGATAGTATTTTCTATCCTTCATGTCAATTTATACCTAGAAAAATAAACTTTTAATTTGCCAAATTTTTATATTATATAAACTCGTTTACACTATATTAATTAAGAGAGTAGAGATGAATATTGGGTAAATATATTATCAAGCAATCAAAATTATTGAGGTGAGATTGATATGAAACCAGTAAAGCTATTAAAAACAGTTTCTAAAAAATATGCTAAAGAGTCAGCAGATTCTGCATTTGAACTTTCTCATAGGAAACACGTTGCAGATTATTCTAAAAAATTAGCTAAAAGTCGCCATTTAGATTCCAAATTAGCGCTGTTAATCGCCTATGGTCATGATCTTGGAAGAACCAAGGAAGGCTTTATAGGTAAAGGTCATGCTCTAGCAGGCTCTAATTTTTGCTCTAATCTGCTTAAAAATGAAACGCATCTAAGCAATAAGAAAATCAAAAAAGTAGCTAAGGCAATATCTCTTCATTCAAAAAAGAAAATAATCGACGACAGCTACTGCGAGCTCATTAAAGATGCTGATTCTCTTGCTCATTATAAAGAAGGCTTAATTTCTGAAGATGATTGGGCAGAGCTTTATAGAGTCTATGCCTCAAAAATAGACTCTATAGATATAAAAGTTTCTCCTATTGATAATTGGCATGAAGTTTGGAAAAATAATCTTGAATCCTTATTAGAGGATAGTGATTCCCAAGATATCTATTCGCCTTCATGGGTTCACAAAAAAAGAATAGCAATAAGGCAGCTTAAAATCATAAATAAGTATTTTATAAAATTAGATAAAAGAAATAAAGAGTTTTTAAAATCCCTGAATAGCTTACTAAACACATATTTTCATAGTCTTGAGAATCCAAGAAAATACTTTGTGCTAAACGAATTTGTTAAGAGCTTAAATTTAGATTTAGAAGAGCTACAATTAATGCTAGAAGGTGACCTTGCTGAATCCACTCAGGAAATAGAAATAATACTAAAGGATAATGATGTATATAGCAAATTAGACCATTTAATTGAAATTTCTAGTGAGAAACTATTTTTACCTTCTGATAAAATCATAAAGAAATATAAGCTGGATGCTATATGGACTAAGGACTATAAAAATCTCATAGATATTATTGCAAATTCAGAAAATGAATCTAACTATGATTTTCACGATGCTAGAATAATAGGCAAAAAATTTAAGTATCTATATGATTTGAATTTGATAGATTTTTCTTCAAAGCATCTTTACAAATCCATTGCTGATTTCCACAAAGCCAGCGGAGACCTTCATGACATAGATGATTTATATAATTATCTTAATAATTATTTGGATAGTGAGCTGAATATAGACGAGCTTTTCCTATCTATGAATCATGAAGAAGAGGCTTTATATGAGAAATGCTCTAAAGTAATATTTTTTTATAAGCTTCTTAAGAGAAATTAATATTGTATCTTATTCTTATAAATCATTTCCTATATATATAAGTATATTTTCTGAATATTGCCAACTATTTTTATTGTGCATCTTTTATCAAAGCCCTTGATTTTATTTTTTAGCATGCTATAATAACTTTTGTCCAAAAGATAGAATACTATTTTCCCACTCCCCCTTAGTATTTATCTTATAAAATAAACCTATCCGATTTTCGGATAGGTTTTTTGCATTACATATTGCTTGGTGCAGGCGATTTTACAACTATTAGCTCTAAAGTATCTTCATCAAGATTTTTTACGTTCATTTTTATTCCTTTAGGAATTTTTAATAAATTTCCAGAATCATATTTATGAACTCCTTGATTATCTAAATCTATCGATAATTTTCCTCTTATTACTGACATATATACATTTGAATTTGAATAATGTTCAGGAAGACCTTCTTCCTTATTAAATACCATGTGAATATAATGTACGTTTTCATCCATAATTAATTTTTCTACAGCCTTTTCATTACCAGTTGAAAATTTAAATACTTGTTCTACCATAAATTTTTCCTCCTAATATATTATATTATTCAATAGACACTTTATTTTTTTTTCAAAATTTACTCACTAGGAATATCCTCAGTGCTCAAATATCTATTAAATATATATCCCATAATAAAAATTGCAATAACAGTGAAAGCCCACCTTATAGCCATGAATTTTACTCCTAAAAATTTAGCTTCATTTGCTAGCATTGGTAGTTTTACTACTGCCCAAGAGCTAAGAACAATAACTACATTTCCTAAACTAGCACCTTTGTCTAGCAGCATTTTAGAAATCGGAAAAGCTGCATATATCGGACCTGCTGAAATACTTCCTAAAAACAGAGCTAATATATTTCCTTTCAATCCTGAGTCAAAGCCAAATCCTTTTATTATAGCTTCCTTTGGTATAAGTGCATCCAATACTACAGTAAGAAGATACACCACTGGCATAATCATAATCATTTCTACTAAATAATATGTGCTATTACTAATAGCTTTTGTTGCTTTCTCTGGATTTGATATTAATAACACTATATAGACTAAGGCTACAAATATTAGAGTCTTATTTTTTCGCATAAATTTATTTATCTTCATAATATTACCCCCATCACTAAAGCTATAGCTATGGCAAATACAAAGCTAAGAGCATTCCTCAGCAATGCAAATTTAAAGCCAAACTTTTTCTTCTCAAGAGGAAAAGTAACTACCCCTACCATTGTTAAGGTAGTCAAAAATGCTACAGCTGGTACTATGCTGGCACCTGCATCTACTAATGAGCCTACAAGTGGAAAAGCTACAAATGCAGGAATAAGAGTAACGCTTCCTGCTAGTGCAGATATAATTGTTACAAGTGGAGATTTTGATGACCCAAGAAAAGCTTTTATTGTCTCAGGTGGAATAAATGTCAGTACCAATCCAATTAAAAAGATAATGCCTAATATCTCTCCTATCATATTTTTCATCATACTTTTAGACTTTTTCATTGCGATAATAGTTTTTTTCTTGTCTTTAGTAATTGATATTCCAAATAATATAATTGATATTGCCCAAAAACTAAGTGTAAATATATCCATACTCTCCCCCATTCTTACTTTTAAAACTAATTTACTCAAAGCTATTTTCATTCTTGCTTTACAAAAAGTATATCAGTATAATTATATAAAAAGAGTTACCAAGGTAACACATGGAGAAAATAATGAAAACAATTATAAAGAAATTAGAGGGGCTTTCACTTATAGATACTGTTTCTGATAAGGATCTAGAATATTACTTAAAATCCGGGCAGCTAAAGCTAGTCAAATATAAAAAAAATAGCATAATTCACTTTGATTCTGAAAAGTGCTTAAAGGTTGAAATTCTAGTATCTGGCAGAGTAGTGGTAAACAGAATAGATGAGGATGGGAATTTACTCAATGTGACTGAGTTTATAAGAGATGATTTAATAGGAGGCAATTTGATTTTTTCTAAAAATCCTTATTATCCTATGACTGTAGAAACTCATACAGATTCTGAGCTTCTAGAAATAGATAAAAAGCTTTTGTTTATGCTTTTATCTGAAAATGTAAACTTTCTAAAAATATTCTTAGAGCTTATATCAGACAATGCAATGATGCTTGGTGATAAAATCAAACATTATGTAAGTAAGACTATAAGACAAAGCTTATTAAACTATTTTGACTACGAATCTAAAAAGCAAAATACCAATATCATAAAACTTAATATAACTAAAAAAGCTCTCGCTGAGAAAATAGGAGTTAGCCGTACCTCTATTTCACGAGAGCTTGCAAAAATGAAAGCTGAAGCTTTAATTGACTACTCTAAAAATCAAATTAAACTTCTTTACCTAGATTCTAAATAATATTTTTTGACTTTAGTATTTTTAGAAAGATATCAATTCCATCTAAAAGCACCTCTGGTTCAAAATCGAATTCATGAGTGTGAAGTCCATGAATATGACCAAGCTCCTCATTCTGACTTCCTAGCATAAAGAACAGACCTTGTACTTCCTTTTGGTAATATGAAAAATCTTCAGATATCATCAAATAATCAAGGTCTATATATTTAAGTGATTCGTCAGAAGTAATAAGGCTTTTAAACTGCTCATAAAGAGCTTCATCGTTGTTCACTGCAGGATAATCGTCATTTGTATTTACAGTTATAGTACAATTATGAGCTAATTCTAAGCCTTTTGCTATACTTATAACTCTAGCTTTGATAAAGTCATATACTTCATCTGAAAAAACTCTAAGAGTAGCTTCTAGATTTACTTTATCACATATGATATTTCGTCTGCTTCCGCCATGAATACTTCCAAATGTCAATACGGCTGGATTTATAGGGCTGACCTCTCTTGAAATAATCCCCTGTACCATATTTAAAAACTGACTTGCTATTAAAATAGCATCCTTGCCTTTATGAGGCGCTGCACCATGAGCGGCTTTTCCTAAAATTTCAACATCTATTTCACATATTCTTGCTAAAAAAGGACCTTTTTTACAGCCTATTTCTCCTTTTTTAAGCTCGGGATATATATGAAGTCCGTAAATTTCATCTATATTGTAATCTGTCATTAGGTTATTTTCTATCATAGGTTGAGCTCCGCCTGGTGCTTCCTCCGCAGGCTGAAATATAAATACTATATTATCTTTTGGAATTATTTTATTTGTTTTTATGTAATTTAGTAGTCCAAAAAGGATTGTCATATGCCCATCATGACCACAAAGGTGCTTGATTTGATTATTGCTGTTTAGAGCATCCATGTCCGCTCTAAAAGCAATAGTTTTACTTGGATCTGATCCTTTAATCATTCCTGAAACTGAAGTTTCAATATGGCTTTTATATGCATATCCCATCTTGTCTAGCTCATTTTTTATGTAAGCAGAAGTTTTATATTCCTGCATGCCTAGCTCAGGCATAGCATTTAAATTTGCTCTCGTGGATTTTAGGTAACTGATGAACTCATCATTAAAATTCCAAATATAATCTCTATTCATAAATACCTCCCGTTATATTTTTGATTTTGGAAAAGCACTGCTATGATTTTAATATCACGGCAGTGCTTTTAGCTTACTCTTTATCTTCGTTTGTAACAGCAAACACATAAGGTATGTTTCTGTAATAATCTCCATAGTTTAGTCCATAACCAACTACAAATTTATCTTCAATAGTAAAGCCTACATAATCTGGCTCCATGAATATTTGTCTTCTGCTTGGTTTATCTAAAAGAACACATGAGGTTAGACTCTTTGGATTCTTGGATTTTAGATGCTCTAAAACAAAATTCATAGTAATTCCAGAGTCTACTATATCATCTACTACCATAACATCATATTCTTCTAAATCATCAGTAATATCAGCTTTCATTTGAACTTTTCCACTTGAAGTATCTGAATGTCCATAGCTAGATGTAGTCATAAATCCAATTTTAACAGGAATCGAAATCTTTCTTACTAAATCAGCTGTAAAAACAAAGCTACCTTTTAGTAATGATATAACATATAAGTTTTTGCCCTTATATTCCTCACTAATTTGTTTTCCCATTTCAGTAATTCTTTGATTGATTTCTTCCTCAGAACATAGAACTTCCCATACTTTTTTATCAATATCCATTTCAAACCTCCATTAAAATTGTAATTCCATGACAAAATTAATCATATTTATTTATATCTGTTTTTTTTTGACTAATCCTTATTTCTCTAAGTACCTTTAAAATTTGGTTTAAGGTGTATTGGATGCTTATTAATATTATAAACAAAACTGCAATCAAAGTTATCAAAACATTGTTATCCACTTTACATCCCGCCTTAAATATTTAAAAAAAAGACTAGGTTTCCCTAGTCTTTATGAAATTTTAGTTCCTAAATAAATATATTTTTTCTTAGTAACCGTTTCAACTGTTCCATCTAAGCCAAAGTCTCTAAGCTTATTCGACAGTTCATCAGGATTGTAGTATTTACAGTATTCTCCTCTTATCATTGACTTAATTGACTCCACTTTATAAGACATACAATTACAGTCATTTTCCTTTATAAGAAGCTGTCCACTATTTTTTAGCACCCTTACAATTTCTTTTAATACTCTTTTTTCATCTTTAAAGCTGTTAAAACTCTCCAAAAAAATTACTTTATCGAAATATTCGTCTTGAAATGGCATATTATCGATGTTGCCACTTATAAACTCACAGCTTTCATTTAATAAATAATTGGTAGTATCTAAAGCCTGGTCCTCACATTGAAGTATCTTTACCTCTGCCCCCATCTTCCTGATGTATTTGCCAATATTTTTGATATTCCCAAGTAGCAATACCCTCTCACCAAGTGATGGATTCACAACAGTAATGATATCTTCTAAAGAATCTTCTTTTTCATGAGCTAAATTTTTTTTAAGACTTCGTATACACTCAATCTCCATTTTTGACATTTCTACAGTTTCACCCTCTAATTATCATAATGTAATAATGTACATATTAATTATATCATACTATTTAATACTTTTCATCTTGGAAAGCCCAAAACGAGAATATTACTATTATAATCAAGGGCATGCAAAATATCAATCATAAAAAGCTATTATTTAAAATAAATATATTGATATATTTTTCTGTTAATGGCACAATAATCATTGTAATATAATATACGTCAAATTATGAGGTGGTATAGTGTTTGAAAAGTCATCTGAAGAACTTGCTTTAAATAAGTTATATATTCTATATATATTAAATAAAATGCAGCTTCCTCTTACTAATGGTCAAATAACAAATATATTTATAGAAAATGATTTGCTCGATTATTTTTCTCTTCAGGAGTACTTATATCAGCTTAAGGAAGCTGAGCTTGTCAACTTAACAAGCAAAAACAATCTAGACTACTATTCAATTTCTGAAAAAGGGAAAATTGCGCTTAATTATTTTACTAATAGAATAGATAGTGATAAAAAAGAAAGCCTAGATATATTTGTACACAAAAACAAAGAAAATATAATAAGAGATAGAGAGGTTAAGGCAGAATTTAAAAAACTAGCTGACGGACAGTTTGATGTAAAGCTAGAGATTATAGATAACAACCGTCCCTATATCAGCATATCTTTAAATGTGCCTACTAACAAAACTGCCAATATCATAGCTGAAAACTGGAAAAATAACGCATCAAATTTATATAGCTCAATAATAGAAACCTTAATTAAAAAACCATAAACGACTCAGGAGGATCCCATGCTAAAATATAAAACTCAAGGAACTTGCTCAAGAGAAATAATCTTCGATATAGAAAACAATACTATTAAATCTGCAGAATTCGTAGGAGGATGTCCAGGTAATCTGATTGGAATTTCATCTTTAGTTAAAGATATGGATATTCACGAGGCTATCACTAGACTTGAAGGAATCACCTGCGGAAATAAAACAACCTCATGTCCTGACCAGCTTTCCAATGCTCTTAAAGAATATCTTAAAACAAGCTTCGAAATAGCTTAATCTATTTTCATAAAAAATGCCTCCAAAGATAAAGTCATAATTTAAATAAATTAGACCATATCTTTTGGAGGCATCATATAATTATAGGCTCAGTTTTTTAATATCAATTCTAAAGAGAATCATTCATTTTATTAATTAGAGTTCTTACTTCCCCTATCATATAAAGCGAACCCGCATAAACTATGGCTTCTTTTTCTCCACTTATCATACTTGCTTTTTCTACAGCATCTTTAATATTTTTAGAAACCTCAACTGGCTTTTCAAAAGCTTTTACTTTTTGGGCTAAATCCTCTGCTGTCATAGCTCTGTCGCTGTTCGGCATAGCTGTTATTACTTTATCAACTACTGGAAGAAGTATCCCAAGCACTTTATTTATATCCTTATCTCTAAGCATACCAAATACAAGAGTAACTTTGTAATCAGATAAATACTTTCTTATGGCCTGAGCTAAAACCTCTGCTCCATCTTCATTGTGAGCACCATCAATTATAGTGATTGGTTCTTTTACAAGCAGCTCTAATCTGCCAGCCCACTTTGTTTCACTTAATCCTTGTCTTAAGTGCTCATTTGTAAACTCAGCTAATTTATTATCTCTAAGAACTTTAAGTGCCGTAACTGCAGTAAGAGCATTTTTACTTTGGTGATCGCCTATTAAAGAAATAGCAAGATCTTCAAAGCTCTCTCCTGAAATATTCATAGTCATTTTTTGACCATAAAGAGACTTTTCACTAATGCTCACATTTGATGACTCCACTTGATAAACTGGAGCATTCTTCAATTTAGCTTGATCATATATCACAGCTGATGCTTCTTCTTTTTGTGGATATAGTACTAGTGGAACTGAATTTTTGATAATTCCTGCTTTTTCAAAAGCTATTCCTGCAAGACTATCTCCAAGCTGGTCTACATGGTCTATACTAAGCGAAGTAATTATTGTAAGTATAGGATTATCAATGACATTTGTAGCGTCATATCTTCCTCCGAGTCCTACTTCAAGAACTAAGTAATCTACATTTTCAAGTGCGAAATATAAAAATCCAACTGCTGTAGTTACTTCAAACTCTGTAGGATGAGGCATCCCATCCGCAACCATTATTTCAATTTTTTCCTTAACTATCTCAACCAAATCGGCCAATCTTTGATCTTCTATATTGTTTCCGTTAATTCTCATTCTTTCATTAAAAACTTCAAGGAAAGGCGAGGTATACAGCCCCACCTTATACCCTGCCTTTGTGAGTACAGAGGAGATAAATGAGCACGTAGAGCCCTTGCCATTTGTTCCTGCAACATGAATTACTTTAACTTTATTTTGTGGATTATCTAGTAAATTGAGTAAATAAGAAATATTTTCAGTACCTTTTTTTATTCCTAGAGAATAAGTTGAAGATATATAAGATAGTGCCTGTTCATAATTCATTGTTTGCAAGCTCCTTTGCCTAAAGTTTTGCTTTTACATTTTCTAATCTTTGGTTTACTGCATCTAGCATCTGCTCGAATTTATCCTGCTTAGCTTTTTCTTCATCTACAAGAGCTTGAGGTGCTTTTGCAAGGAATCCTTGATTATTAAGCTTTCCTACAACTCTTTTTATTTCGCTTTCTAGCTTGTCTTTTTCTTTTGTAAGTCTTTCGAGCTCTTTTTCAAAATCAACTAGCTCATCCATAGGAATAAATAGCTTTGCACCATCTAAAACTACACTTACAGCATCTTCTGGAACTAGGTCTTCATTATCCATATAGCTTACTTCTGAGGCTGAAGCTAGAGCGGTAAAGTAGTTTTCTCCTTCTTTTATCACAGCTTTTGTAGCTGAATTTGAAACAACTAAAAGCTTAGCTTTTCTAGAAGGTGGAACATTCATCTCAGCTCTTAAATTTCTAAGATTTCTAATTGCATTTATGATGATTTCCATTTTTTCTTCTTCTGATTTAAATTCATCTTCTTCTTGATATACTGGCCAGCTTGATACTATGATTTTTTCTTCTTTTTCCATGTAAGACCAGATTTCTTCCGTAATAAATGGCATAAACGGATGAAGAAGCTTTAGAATCTTTTCAAGTACATAGGTAAGAGTATATAAAGCAGCATCCTTTGAGATACTATCTTCTGAATATAATCTTTGCTTCACTAGCTCTATATACCAATCGCAGAACTCTGACCATGCAAAATCGTATACCTTTGATACAGCTATTCCAAGCTCAAACTTATCCATATTCTCAGTCATTTCTTTAGATAAGCTGTTAACTCTTGAAATTATCCACTTATCAGAAAGCTCAAGAGCCTCATTTACATCTTCTCTTTTAAATTCTTTCTTTTGTGAGTTTTCAAGGTTCATAAATATAAATCTAGATGCATTCCAGATTTTATTTGCAAAGTTTCTAGATGCTTCCACTCTTTCCATATAGAATCTCATGTCATTTCCAGGAGAGTTTCCTGTAGCTAATGTAAATCTCAGTGCATCAGCTCCATAAGTATCTATTATTTCAAGAGGGTCTATTCCATTACCAAGTGATTTGCTCATTTTTCTGCCTTCACTATCTCTTACTAGTCCATGGATAAATACATGGCTAAATGGAACCTCATCAAGTACATATAAGGCTGAAAAAACCATACGAATAACCCAGAAGAATATAATGTCATATCCAGTAACTAGAACAGAGGTAGGATAAAACTTGAGCATTTCCGCTGTCTGCTGTGGCCATCCTAAAGTAGAAAACGGCCAAAGAGCTGATGAAAACCAAGTATCTAGTACATCCTCATCCTGCTTAATATTATTACTTTTACATTTAGGACAGATGTGTGGCTTGCTATCAGCTACCATTATCTCATCACAGTCTTGGCAGTAATAAGCTGGAATTCTATGTCCCCACCAAAGCTGTCTAGATATACACCAGTCTCTTATGTTATTAAGCCAGTTAAGATACGTTTTATCAAATCTATCAGGTACTAATTTCAAATCTCCAGTTTCTAGAGCAAGAGTAGCTGGAGCAGCAAGGTCCTTCATCTTTACAAACCACTGCCTAGATACAAGAGGCTCTACTACATTATGACATCTATAGCAATGACCTACATTGTGATTATGCTCTTTTACTTTTACTAAAAGTCCCATTTCATCTAAGTCTTTTACTATTGCTTTTCTGCATTCAAATCTCGTCATGCCAGCATACTTACCAGCTTTTTCATTCATAGTTCCGTCTTCATTCATAACTATGAGCTTTTCTAAACCATGTCTTTCTCCTACTTCAAAGTCATTTGGGTCGTGAGCAGGAGTAATCTTAACTGCTCCAGTACCAAACTCCATATCTACGTAGTCGTCCTCTATAACAGGTATCTCTCTATTTAAAATAGGAAGAATAAGAGTCTTTCCTACCAAATGCTTAAATCTATCATCACTAGGATTAACAGCTACAGCTGTATCTCCAAGGATAGTCTCTGGTCTAGTAGTAGCTATTTCTATAACTTCATCACTATCCTTTACTTTATAGTTTACATGATAAAAATTACCAGCAACCTCATCATGCTCTACTTCTGCATCAGAAAGTGAAGTCTTGCAATCCACACACCAGTTAATTATTCTGTTTCCTCTATAGATATATCCATCGTTGTATAATCTTACAAAAAACTCAGTAACTGCTTTATTACAGCCTTCATCCATAGTAAAGCGTTCTCTTTCCCAGTCGCAAGAATCTCCTAGCTTTTTCATTTGCTCAACAATCTTGCCACCAAACTCTTCCTTCCATACCCAGGCACGCTGTAAGAATTCATCTCTTCCTAATTCTTCCTTAGATAATCCTTCTTGCTCCTTAATTCTTTCAACTACCTTAACTTCTGTTGCAATACTCGCATGGTCAGTTCCTGGCTGCCAAAGAGTATTAAAGCCCTGCATTCTTTTCCATCTGATAAGTATGTCCTGAAGTGTATGGTCAAGTGCATGTCCCATATGAAGCTGGCCTGTAATATTTGGTGGTGGAAGAACTATAGAATATGATGGCTGTCCAGCCTTCATTCTTGCTTTAAAGTAGCCTCCTTCTTCCCACTGCTTGTAAATTCTCGATTCAAATTCTTTCGGATCATAATTTTTTGGAAGATTTGTCATGATTTTCCCTCCTAATATTTTTGCATATAAAAAGCCCCTCATCCATAATTTAAGGACGAAGGGACTTATTCGCGGTACCACCTTAATTCTGCTAAAAGCAGCTCTCAAACCCTTTAACGCAGAGATACGTCTTTCCTACTAAGCTCAGAAAGAAGGCTCCAAAGCTACATCAGATATCTTTCACTGCAAAACCTCTCAGCCTATGAGTTTTGCTCTCTTGAGTTTCCAAAATCAGACCTCTTTTTCACAGCCACTTTATCTTTATATTAGAGATTATTATGGTATTAGTTTTATATACATCACTATACAATAAGACACATATAAATTTTTAACCATAAATGAAACTTATTAGAAAATATATTACCATAGTTTATGAAAAATTTAAACAAAATTTGTTCTAAATTTGTCCAAACAAAAATTAGAGAATAACTTTTTAATAGTTACTCTCTAATTTTTCAAACACTCAAAAATAAATCTCTTTGATTATTTTTATAATTAATTATTTGAATTTGATATTGCCTTTTTTAATAGTGCAGAAATTGTAAAATAGCGATATATCTTGTAATCCTAATTTTTTTCTATATTTAGAATATCCCATAATAACATTTCTTCTAATTGCTTTCTGTATTTTATCTTTTTCTTCTTCATAATTAAACTTTGGCATATATTTTATTTCATCTAAAAACATATATGCTTTTAATAATACAACCAAATCCTTAGGCGCATATGCTAAATTTGAATTCTTAATTACTTCTTTAATTTTATTATCCAAATCATATATTAAAGTCTCTAAATCTTCATCTTTTTTTGTTTTTTCAGTCTTACCTAATTGTATAAAAGGAGCTTTATCTACTTCAAACTGATCTTTTTCAGCATTAATTAAATGTTTTCTCATATATTCCATTATCACTAACTCCTCAAATAAAGGTCCATATACATTTTCAAGAATATTTAGATAAAAATTGCGATTTTTTTCTTGGATGTATTTGTATACTCCCCATAGACCTCCTGTTATTAATGTAATCGAAGGTAATAAATCTATCATTTTGTTAATTATGATATTACTAGGTTCTGAAATTATTACCATTGGTATTGTCATATTAATTGAGTATAAGGTCATTATCTATTCTCCTCTAGTATTTTTTAGCTCTATATACTATTTATTTACTTAACAATATATATATTATTATCGATATTATATATCCCATCATTATTAATAACCATTAGCAGAACTCGTCTAGCATTTGTATTTATTTTAGCCATAGAATCTATAATTATGTTTATAAAATCTTTTGCACTATTATCAAATACTTCAAAATAGTCAAATGTCCTTAAAGTTATAATTAAAGTTGTGTTTAAATAATTTTTCATACATTTTTTTTTATAATTGTTCATAAAATCATAAAAGTAAGAACATATATTATAATCTAAATCAATAGATTTATTTATTAGTCCAATTTTATTTTCTATAATTTTTTTAGCATTCATATTTTCAAATTTACCGTATACAAAATAGCTAATTTCCAATTTTTCAATTCTATCATCATGATATATCAATGCATCATAATTTTGGTTTCCTATTATAATCTTCATCTTGCTATTTTGCGGGCAATATCTTGATATGCTGTACAAATAAAGAATATAAAACTCTTCTAAAAATTCTTTAAACAAGCCTTTTTTTAATATAGCTAATTCTGTAAGTTCAGGATCTGAATTTATCTCTTTGATTTTTAATTTAAAATATTCTTCCATCTGCTGTTTATTTCTATATATACCAATATCGTGAAAATAATTGTCGGCAATAATCATAATATATCCCCTTAATTCAAAATATGAATAACTGTTATACAATTTACATTTAAAGTATATCACTTCTATAAATTTAAAAAATAATTTTAATATAAAAGTGTTATAAATATTTCTATCTTAAAATAAAAAAAGCCCTACCAATAAAGATAGCGCATAATCTTAAATCTCTATATTGTTTTCTTCTCTTTTTCCATTAACATAAGCTTGATAACCCTCTCTATGCTATATAAAAAGCATAATTTGGTTCAAATATATCATACTAAAATGTAATAACATTTTTTATATCGTTAATTTTCACTTCAAGGCACACATGTTTTCTATCTTCTATATTATTCTATTCATTTAATACCTTAGGTAAAAGTTTTGGATAAATAAGTATAGAATAAACTCTTCTACTTAACATTATGAATAAATTTAATAAAATTCTCTAAGACGAATATTCTTTTAAAGGCTTATTTAGAATTTTGTTATATATCAAGTTGTTTTGCCAATATAATCTGTTAGTCTTTATGATTGTTAACTTCTAAGTTATCAATCTTTTCTTTTTTTTCTATATCTATATTTTTAAAGCTCATTCTACACAAAAAAATTGCAAGAGATAAAATAGATATTATTAGTATCCCTCTTATATGAGTATTTACTGGCAAAATATTTATAATTGTAGAAAACACAATAATACTAACTACTCCATCACCTCTTATTTATCAATTTTAATTAATTTAAAAGAATAGTATATTGTCATTATTGATAATATACCTATTATCACAATAGAAATCATTTTTTTCTCCTGAGTTCATCTTAATAACAACCATAAGAAATATTTTCATATACCGTTAGATTTTTGATGAAATTATTATTAATTAGATTATAAGCATTAATATATTTGCTTACTCTTTTAAGTTGTTTTCTTCTAAGATACAAAGTTTTTCTTTCTTTTCTATATCTTTATAGCTCTTCCTATATAAGACAGCTGAAAGAGAAAACATAAATAAAAGTATCATATCTTTTAATTCCGTTTCAATAGGTAATAGATTATTAACTGCAGGAGTTAGGATAATTATGGTAGCAAGATTATCGCTTTTTGTTTTATCAACTTTTCTTAGCTTAAAAAAGTAATATATCGAAACTATAAATAAAATAGCCATTAATATGACTGTAATCATAACCTATCTCCTTTTACTCAGTATCTATAGAACTAACTATAACAGGTATTTTCATGAATTCTTTATCATCTAATTCTATACTTATATAGTAACATTGCTTATATTTAGGAACTATCAATTCATAACTGATTAATATCAGCTACCTGCCAATTTATTATTGTTGATGTATTTTTTTACTGCTCTAATGTATTTTCTTCTATTTTGGTACAATTTTCTTTATTTTTTCCTTCTATTTTCTTAATGTTTATTTTACACAATAGAATCACAATACCACAGGCAAAAACAAATATATATCCACCTGTTTTATAATGAATCGGTAGAATTTTTAAAACTGTAGAAAACAAAAAAATACTTCCGATTAATTCACTTCTTTCTTTATCAAGTTTTCTTAATTTTATGCAATAATACAATGAAATACTTGGTATAACAATAATTAAAATAGGAAAAATCATATATAATCTCCTCTTTACTGAGTATCTAGAGAATTAACTATAACAGGTTTTTTCATAAATTCTTTATCATCTAATTCTATATTTATATAATATACACCACTTTTTTCAAACTCGACCGTAAAAGTAGTGATGGATGTAAAAAAATAATTTTGAGCTTCAAGCTGTTTCTCGCTTGATGATATAGCTTCTCCTGATGGATCAATAAGCGTAATTTTTTCTTTATATACTCCCTCTTGCAGAATCCAAGAAACAACAAAGTCAAACTCTGCTATTTCATTATTATAAAATTGACTACTTACATTAATGAAGTTCAGATTACCATTTGATAGCTCTTGGACTTTTTTGCATATTATAGCTGATTGTAATAATAAAGCCCTTAAGTATTGTAATTTTCAATACTCAGGGCTTTTATTTGCTATTCCCACTCTTCACTATCTTTATATCTTTTCTTTACAAAGTATTGCAATATCAGTATCTTTTTTACAGATAGTTCTAGTGTATATCTTTAATTTCGTATAGTTTTTAGATTTTTTTACCCGTTCCAGTACCAGTTCCAACTAAAACTTATGTTGTTATTATTCTTATTAGATTATGAACATCAATATATTTGCTTACTCTTTTAAATTGTTTTCTTCTACGATACCAAGCTTTTCTTTCTTTTCTATCTCTATATTTTTAAAGCTCATTCTACACAAAAAAATTGCAAGAGATAAAATAGATATTATTAGTATCCCTCTTATATGAGTATTTACTGGCAAAATATTTACAATTGTAGAAAACGCAATAATACTAACTACTCCATCACCTCTTGATTTATCAATTTTAATTAATTTAAAAGAATAGTATATTGTCATTATTGATAATATACCTATTATCACAATAGAAATCATATTTTTTTCTCCTAAGTTCATCTTAATAACAACCATAAGAGGTATTTTAATATACCGTTAGATTTCTTATGAAATTATTATTAATTAGATTATAAGCATTAATATATTTGGTTACTCTTCTAAATTATTTTTTATTTTTTCTACAATATGAAGGTTTTTTCTCTCTATATTGTTAATGCAAATTTTATATAAAACTACTGCAATAAATAACATGAAGATTAATATTATATCTTTTACTTTCCTGTTTATAGAAAGATTATTAATAACAGGCGCAAAAATAATAATACTAGCTATAACATCACTTTTAGATTTATCAAGTTTTCTTAGTTTAAGAAAATAATACATCCCGCTAATTGATAAGACAAATAAAATAATCAGTGATAACATATATTTTCACCCTTTACTCAGTATCATGAGAACTAATTATAACAGGTATTTTCATAAATTCTTTTTCATCTAATCCTATACTTATATAGTATACACCACTTTTTTCAAACTCGACCGTAAAAGTAGTAATGGATGTAAAAAAATAATTTTGAGCTTCTAGCTGTTTCTCGCTTGATGGAATAGCTTCTCCTGATGGATCAATAAGCGTAATTTTTTCTTTATATACTCCCTCTTGAAGAATCCAAGAAACAACAAAGTCAAACTCTGCTATTTCTTTATTATAAAATTGACTACTTACATTAATGAAGTTCAGATTACCATTTGATAGCTCTTGGACTTCTTTGCATATTATAGCTGATTGTAATATTGTCATATATTATCTATCACAATACAAAAGCCCTAAATATTGTAATTTCAATACTCAAGACTTTTGTTTATTATTCTCACTATTATTTCGTATGGTTTTTAGATTTTTTTACCCGTTCCAGTACCAGTTCCAATTAAAACTTATGTTGATATTATTCTTATTAGTTTATAAGCATTAATATATTTGGTTACTCTTTTAAGTTGTTTTCTTCCACGATGCCAAGTTTTCTTTCTTTTCTATATCTTTAAATCCCTTCCTTAATAAGACAGCTGAAAGAGCACACATAAATAAAAGTATCCTATCTTTTAATTCTGTTTCTATAGGTAATAGATTGTTATAGAATGTTACTATAAATATAGTCAAGAGAAACTTGTTAAATTCCATCTATAATAATTTTAGTCCCAGCCAAATGTCTGAGCCATATCTAGTAGCTTTTCCTTTTGCTCTTCATAGCCCTCAATAAAAATTGTCTTACAGTGATTAATTTTATATTCTCCTGCTATCATTTTTGCGGCAAAGGAAAGACAAGTAGCACAGCCACAGCTTTTGCAATTTGTTTTTGGAAGATACTTATAAACTTCTATAGTTGATGGGTTTGCTCTTCTTTCGTACAAAGGCGTAATATTTGACTTGCTATCATAAGTAGAGTTCACTAGCTCCATAACCATATCCATTATTTCATATGCATCAAACTCATTTATAGCTTTTGATACAGATAATTTTGTGGGATGAAGAGTAATTAATCTAAATTCTTTTTTAAAGGTCAGGCTATTTGAGCTAACATTGTAAATAGCCGATTTCATCTGGGTATTTAAATATGGAAAAATTTCTGAAATGTCCTTATCAAAAATTGCATGAAACTTAACTCTATTAAAATCAGCCGTGCATGGCTCAATAAAATCAAGCATAATACTTTCTAATAGTTTCCCCATGATTTTCTCCTATCTTACTAAATACTAAGCTTCATTTGAAATTTCTACAAGAGCCTCATAAAGCTTATCAATATCCTCTTTAGTATTAAAATAACCTATCCCAATTCTTGCTGTTCCTGTTTTTATAGTCCCTATTAATTCATGAGCTAGAGGAGCACAGTGAAGTCCTGCCCTTATCATGATATCGTAGTTTTTATCGAGTTTATATGCTATATCTTCACAGCGCATTCCTTCAATATTAAAGGATATAACCATAGCCGAGCCCTTTGATTCATCTGGTCCGTAAAGCTTTACTTTCTCGATTTTTTTTAGCTGCTCATAGGCATAGGCTCTTAGCTCTTTTTCTTTATTATGTATGGTCTTGATTCCTTCATTTTCTATGTATTCAAGAGCTGATTTTAGTCCTGCTATTCCACTTATATTCAAGGTTCCTACTTCAAGCTTATTTGGATAGTAATCTACTTGATAAGGATAAGCAGAGTCTCCCCCAGTTCCACCTTGCTTTATAGGATTAAAATCTACGCTTTCTCTGATTGCAAGTCCACCAGTTCCCATTGGCCCCATAAGTGACTTGTGCCCAGTAAATGCAATTATATCTATATTGTCTCTTTGCATATCTATATCAAAAGCTCCTGCTGTCTGAGCCGTATCCACTAAAAATAGTACATTGTGTCTTTTCGCTATCTCACCTATTTGCGCTATAGGCTGGATACTCCCCAGAACATTTGAAGCATGGGTGAAGATTATAAGCTTTGTATTTTTATTAATCAAAGCTTCTACATCTTCAGCTTTTGTAGTTCCGTCTTTGTCACAGGAAGCATTCGAAATAGTTATGCCTTTATCTCTTTCCATGGTCTTGAGACATCTCCAAACAGCGTTATGCTCCAAGGAGCTTGTTATGACATGGTCATTTTCTTCAAGTATTCCATAAAGAGCCATATTTATGGCTTCAGTCACATTTAAAGTAAAAATGACCTTCTTAGGGTCATTTTGATTGAATAGTTTAGAGATAAGCTTTCTAGTATCGTAAACTATCTTATCAGCGACCATTGCTTTTCTATATCCGCCTCTGCCTGATGAAACTCCTACATCCACCATGAAATCAAATACTGCTTTAGCAACTTGATTCGGCTTTGGATATGATGTGGCTCCATTATCAAGATAGATTCCCATACTATTCTCCCCTAACTGCATATTATTTAGTTTTATTATATCACAGTTGGATATGCTTGTATTAATATACTTCATTTTAGAATAAAAATTAAAATTATATATTTATTTTGTACTCTCTATATATTTCTACAGATTATTTTAACTAAAACAACATTACTAATTTAGTTCTAGTCGCTCTCCTCTAGTAATATATACTATTTTTTCACATACATTAGTAAGATGATCAGCTATTCTCTCTAGATATCTGCCTATGAAAAGAAGTTTCGTACCTTGGCTTATATTTTCTCTATTTTCGTGAATCTTTAGTAGAACCTCATTATATATATCCTTATAGATTTCATCTATCATCTCATCATCTCTGCTCACTTCTATTGCAAGGTCAGCATCTAGCTCCTTAAAGCTAATTTTTGTAGCATCTATCATATTTAGTATGATATCTCTCATTTTAGGTATGTCCTTTAGTTCTTTCATAAGAGGCTCTTTACCTATAAGAATTACCTCTCTAGCAATATTTACACAGTAATCACCCATACGCTCTAAATCAGTGACCATTTTAATAAGAGAAAATAAAGTTCTTAAGTCTTTTGCCTTTGGTTGCTGCAAAGCAATCAGCTCAATACATTTTTCTTCAATTTGGTTCATTTTCTCATCTATTCTGTCGTCAAACTTGAATATTTCTCTTGCTCCATGAACATCTTGCTCTTCTAAAGTCCTTATAACCTCTGTTAGTATATCTCTTACCATATCCATCATCACTAAAACCTGAGAAGAAAGATATTTTAAATCATTGTCAAACCCTTCTCTTATCATCATATCCTCCTAACCGAATCTTCCAGTTACATAATCTTCTGTTCTTTTATCTCTTGGCGAAGTAAATATTATATTTGTATCATCGTACTCTATCATTTCTCCCATTAAGAAAAATGCCGTCTTATCTGATATTCTCGCCGCTTGCTGCATCGAGTGAGTAACTATTACTATAGAATATTGATTTTTCAACGTTTCAATCAAGTCCTCTATTTTAGATGTTGCTATAGGGTCAAGAGCTGACGTAGGTTCATCCATCAAAATTACATCGGGCTGAACAGCTAGGCATCTAGCTATGCATAGTCTTTGCTGTTGTCCTCCGGATAATCCATAGGCGTTGTCATCTAATCTATCCTTTACTTCATCCCATAGTGCCGCTGCCTTTAAACTAGTTTCAAGAATTTCAGATAGTATTTTCTTATCCTTTATTCCATGAATTTTAGGTCCATAAAGCACATTTTCGTATATGCTCTTTGGAAAAGGATTTGGTTTTTGAAATACCATTCCTACTCTAGTTCTAAGTTCTTCTAGCCTCACACTTTTATCAAATATATCAGTTCCGTGGTAGTTTATTTCTCCTGTAGTTCTTACAACTGGTATATTTTCTATCATTCTGTTTAGTGTTTTTATAAAAGTTGATTTTCCACAACCTGAAGGTCCTATGATTGCTGTAACTCTATTTTTTAGAATCTGCATGTTGATATTTCTAAGAGCCTGGTCTTTTCCATACCATAAATTTAAATCCTTTACGTCATAAACGACTTCACTGCTTAACTTTACATTTTCTGTCAAGCTTCATTCCTCCTAATTAAAATTTTCTTTGAAATTTATTTCTAATTAAAATAGCTGTAAAATTCATTATAAATAACACTAGGAGCAAAACTACTATAGTTGCAGCTGCTAGGTTAGCATATTCTTTTGTAAGCACTGTATCTAAAGTCCAGTAATAAATCTGGATTGGCATAGCGGTAAAATCATCCATAATGCTAGTCGGAAGCTTCATAATAAGTGTAGGAACACCTAGCACGACAAGAGGCGCGGTTTCTCCTATAGCTCTTGATACAGATAAAATAACGCCTGTAAGTATTCCTGGAACAGCTACAGGAAGCACTACCTTCCAAGTTGTAGTCCATTTTGAAGCTCCCATTGCATATGAAGCTTCTCTTAGATATCCTGGCACAGCTCTTAAAGCCTCTTGACTAGCCACAACTACAACTGGAAGCACTAATAATGACATAGTAAGCCCTCCAGCTAAAATACTTGAACCCAAAGAAAATATTCTCCCGAAAACAGCAAGTCCAAGTAAACCAAATATTACAGATGGCACGCTGGCAAGGTTTGATATATTGACCTTTATAAAGGATTGGATTTTCCCTTTATTTGCATATTCCTCAAGATAAATAGCTGTAGATACTCCAAGTATGCATACAACTGGTATTACGATGCTCATTAGATATAAGGTTCCAAGTATAGCTCCTTTTATTCCAGCTTTTTCAGGAAAAATCGAAAGATTGCTAGTTAAAAAATCCATATCCAGCCAGCCTATGCTTTGCACTGATATTCTATATATTAGAATCCCAAGCACAACTAGTGAAACTAGAGTTGAAAGAGAAAAAATAAATTTAGAAACCTTATCAAGGGCTATTCTGTGTTTCATTTTTTTCATGTTTATTTCAAATCCCTTATTATCAGGATTAGTTTTCAGAGTTAAATTATTTTTAAGAGGAGCAGTATTTTTAATTTGTACATCTAAGTTCATATTAATATTCCTCCCTGTATTTTTTAGAAATATACTGTGCTAGCAGATTCATGATTAATGTAAATAAGAATAACAATAATCCAACAGCATACAAGCTGTAGTAACCAACTGTTCCGCTTCCTGCATCTCCACTTGTAAACTCAACTATATAAGCTGTCATGGTCTGCATAGATCTAGTGATATCAAAGGTAAATGCCTTACTGCTTCCACTTGCTATAGCCACTATCATAGTTTCTCCTATTGCTCTTGATATTCCTAGAACAAATGATGCCATTATTCCTGATATAGCAGCAGGTATTACTACCTTAAAAGCAACCTCTAATCTAGTAGAACCAAGTCCAAGTGCTCCTTCTTTCATAGACTCAGGAACCGCGTTCATAGCATCTTCAGATAGAGATGCGACAAGAGGTATAATCATTATTCCCATTACAATTCCAGGACTTATAACATTTTTAGCTTCTAGTGAAGGTATTATTTTCATAAGCAAAGGTGTTACAAAAGAATAAGCAAAGAATCCATAAACTATAGTTGGAATTCCAGCTAAAACCTCCATCATAGGCTTTAATATTTTTCTTTTGCTTTCACTTGCAAACTGACTTAAATAAATTGCTGATGATAAACCAAAGGGTATAGCAACTAGCATAGCAATAAGCGTAGTAAATATAGTTCCATTTATAAGAGGAAGGATTCCAAATGATGGATTTGCTCCTAGAGGTGACAGGTTTGTACTAAACACCTCGGCAAGTGGCACACTACTGAAAAATTTTGCTGCATCTATAACTAGAGTAAGTATTATTCCTACAGTAGTTAATATTGAAATAGATGCTGTTACAAATAAAAACTTAGGCATTATTTTATCTGAAGTATTTTTATTCTTACTGATATTTAATTGAATCATTTCTCTTACATTGGGCATACTACCCATAACAACCATGCTCCTTTCGTAAACCATCTAGCTATTTATCATTAGTATTTAAAACCAGACTAAGATGAGAGAAAAGTATCCCTCATCTTTATCCAGTAATTTATATAAAATTTTATTGACTTAATTTTTCTAGCTGAGCTTGATACTCTGCGTATACTGAATCAGGAAGAGGTGCAAATCCATTGTCCCCTGCTAGTTTAGCTGCTCCATCCTTTGATACTACAAACTTTGCATAATCAAGAACTTGAGGTCTTTCTTTTGCATAATCTGCGTTTAGGTATGTGAACACTGGTCTAGTAAAGCCAGCATATGGAAGATCTTCACCTATAGTTTCAAGAGTTGGCTCAACTGGTCCGTTTCCAAAATCAACATGAACAGCTTGAAGCTTGTCTTGGTTGCTAGCATAATATCCATATCCAAAGAATGCTATAGCATTTTTATCGTTTGAAACTAAGTCTACTAGTGTTGAATACTCTTGTTGTAGATTTGCAGTTTTAACCATATCTTGCTCATCTAAAATCTTTTCAAAGAAAAATTCAAAGGTTCCGTGATTTTCATTAGGTCCATAGAATTTGATTTCTTCTGCTGGCCAATCTGCTCTTATATCTGACCACTTTACAACATCCTCAGCATTGTAGCTTCCAGAAAGATACATCTTAACAATCTCATCCTTGGTCATTTCTTTAGCCCAAGTATTTTCTTTGTTTATTACCATTGTAAGTCCATCAAGAGCTAACTTAAACTCTAGAACATTTTCTCCTAATTTCATTCCTTTTTCTTCTAGTTGAGCTTTTTCTTCATCCTTGATTGCTCTAGATGCATCTGCAAAATCTAATTCACCTGGAATGAATTTCTTAAAGCCTGCACTTGAACCTGCTCTACCAACTTGTACACTTACTCCTGGCTGAACATTTGTCATGTAATTTTCTGCTATGTTTGCCATAAGAGGATACACTGTTCCTGAGCCATCAACTATTACCTGTCCTGATAGTTCTGAAGCTTCACTTGTTACTTCTTCTTGAGTTCCTTCTGACTCAGAGCTATTGCCTGCACATCCAACTGTCCCCACCATCAAAGCCACTGCTAGTAATGCTGCCATCCATTTTTTCATGTTTAAGTAACCTCCTAATATTTTATCTTTTTATTTAGTATGTTTTTTACATACTTTGTTAACTTGTCTTTACAACTGAATTATAGCACCTCAAATTTTGTCTTTCGTTTAGATAAGGTAAACTTTTGGTAAAGATTATGTTAAATCCTAATCTGATTTTTATAGCTCAAAAACCTCAACAGCTTGATTTAGCTCATTAGAAAGTGAATTTAATATATTAGAGGTCTCAACTATCTTTGTTATTGCCTGAGCATGATTTTTAACAGAGCCAGAAACTTTCTGGGTAGAAGCTGAGTTTTCCTGACTGATACATGAAAGAAGCTCTATATTAGTTTCAACAGCCTTCTTCGCTTCCTTTATAAGCTCAGTACCAGATTTCAGCTGATTGGCTTGACTATTTACCTTAGAAATTGAATCTATAATTTGATAATATGTGGACTTAGTATCTATAACTCTTGTTTTCTGCTTTTCAAATATTTCAACAAGTGTATCGATCGTTTTCGCAGCTTGAGAATTCTTATCCTTAACTTCATTTACAATAGCATTTATAGTATTTACAGAATCCTTAGACTGCTCAGATAGCATTCTTATTTCCTCTGCTACTACTGCAAAGCCTCTTCCAGCTTCTCCAGCTCTAGCCGCTTCAATTGATGCATTTATTGCTAGTAGGTTCGTTTTACTTGCTATATCAATAATCATTTGACTTGCTTTTCCAATTTTTACTGAGCTTTCTGTTGCTTCATTTATTTTGTGATAAACATTTTTATTTGCTTCTTTAGAAGCTTCATTTATTTGCTCTAGTTCGTCAATTACCTTAAGTCCACTATTCGTAACATTAACCACTTGACTAGTTTCTAAATACATTTGCTTTATATGACTTTCCTGAGTTTCTAATATTTCACTTAATACTTCAGTTTCAGTTAAGCATTCTATAGAGTTTTCAGCTTGCTTTTCAGAGCCCACAGCTATGTTTTCTATAGCTTTATCCACTTCATTTGCCATAAGCTCACAAGTTAGGGAGTTTTGATCTAAGGTACTGGAAATTTCTGCTATTGACTTTGAAGAAGTATTCACCTGATTTATTATTTGCTTAAAATTATTGACTATTTTTCCCATAGCTATATGTAATTCTCCTACCTCATCTTTTCGAAGTTTCTCTTGCTTTAATTCATCATGCTCGAGTTTAAATTCTGCTATTTCATCACTCCATTTGGTTATCTGCTTAATCGGCTGACTTATAGTTCGGGATAAAAAAGTTGCTATTATAAAGCAGATTAAAATTATGATTAAAGCTACTAAAATCAAATTGTTTCTTAGTTCATACAGCTTATAAAAGCCTTCATTTTCTTCAATTTCAGTTATAATTCCGCTATAGGAATCCCCTATATTTACTGTCGATACAGTTCCAATAACCTTGTTCCCTTGAAAATTTTTATAGGCTTTTGTTTCAGAATAATCATATTCTCCCCTATTTAAAGTTTTTATCAAGCTATCTACTGCTTTAGATTTCACTTCATAATTTAGAGCTTTAATTTCCTCTGATTTATTCTTAAGTGTGTCCGTTAAAAGCATTCCCTTGTCATCTACAATATATATTTGCGCTGTCTTTCCTATCTTTTCTATCTCAGATTGAACAATTCTATTTATTTCTTCTTGATTAAGCACTATATTAAGTACTCCTATAGGGCTAGCTTCATCTTGATATCCAAATATAGGTGTAGATAAAACCATAATGTTGTCATCTATAAAGCTGTTTCTAAACACACTTGACCAGTTTTGCTTTCCATCAAGAGCTTTTTGAACATAGCTTCCTTCTACAGCAAGAGGAGAAATGTCTAGCTTGTCATAATTAATTGAAAATACTACTTCCTTGTATTTGTTAGTTATGAAAACATCCGTATAGTTATACTCATCAATTGCTAATTTTAAAATATTTTCAAAATCCTTATTTATCGCATCAATTTTAGTTTTATCTGCCTCAAACGAATTAATTACTTGTAGCCCTTCTCTAATTGGCTTAGACTGAGCAACCAGCTTTGCATCCGACTGTCTATTATCAAAATAGTCATTTATTCGATTTTTTGTCATAGAAGTATACAGCTCATTTTCCTTGTATATCTCTTCTTTCATTGTGCTACTTGTATTTACAAGTACAATACTGCTCAAAAGCATAAGAGGAATTAAACTTGTTACTAAGACAAGAACTAAAAGCTTGTTTTGAATGCTAAAATTATCTATTATTCTCATGTCTAGATTCGTTTTAAACCTATCTTTCAAAAAACCTCTACTCTGCCCATTCAAAGTGAACCTTGTATTAAGCATTTTAAAATTTCTAAATTTACCTTTTAACTTCTTAAAGTCATTAAATTTAATATCCATTTCTTCCTCCTAATGCTGTATCAGATATTTTAAATTACAGACTAATTTTACTAAGTAGTAAGTTTGGATATGTTAAATACACTTTAGGTTCTTGTTAATTTTAGGTATAAAAAAAGAGCTTTACTTTAAAAGTAAAACTCTTCATATAATAATAATTTAAAATTTAAGTATTAAAAAATTACTTATTATTTCCTTATTGCTCTTTCCTACATTTAGGACATATTCCAAAAAGCTCAAACACATGCGAGTGTATATCGTATCCTTCTATTTGGCTATTTATATGAGAAAACGGACAAAAATCCAGCTCTTTTTTGCTTCCGCATTTTTCACATACTACGTAGTGAGTATGTTCATGCGATTCAATAAGCTTAAACCATCTTTTGTCGTTCTTGTATACTATATCTAAAATTCCTGCATCATATAACGATTCTAAATTTCTATACACTGTAGATAAATCGGCATTCTTATCTAGTTTTTCATGAACAGATGCTGCATCGAGATATCCCTTGGTCTCTAGAAAAATATCTACAACTTCAGATTTAATTCTCGTTAGCCTTTGTCCATTATTTCTTAGTTTTTCTATGATTTCTTCTTTATTAATCAAATCCTCATCTCCTACCCTTAAGCAATATACTAGCTATAAGTATTATTACACTTATTAATACTATAGTTCCCCCTGATGCCAAATCAAAATAGAATGAAAGTGTTATTCCTCCGATTACTGAAATAACTGCTATTATTATAGATGAAATTATAGTTTGCTTGAAGCTAAGCGAATATTGCATCGCAGCAGCTACAGGAATCACCATCATCGAGGATATAAGCAAAACTCCCACAATCCTCATTGATACAACAACGCAAAGTGCTATTAAAATTATAAATATCTTACCTAGCTTATCAGTTTTTATTCCCATAGCTTTAGCACTTTCTTCATCAAATGCCATGTGAAACAACTTATAATAATTTACTCCCCAAAAAGCAAATATTATAATTGATAAGGCAATCATAATATATATATCCTGATTGCTTATTCCTGTTATGCTTCCAAACAAATATGATAAAAAATTACCTCTTATATTTTTAGAAAATCCCATAAGAACCGATGCCAATGCAATGCCTGATGACATTATAATAGCGAGTGATATTTCTTCATATGAGGCGTAATTTTCTCTGAGGAAGAAAATAAAATATGCAGCAATTACGGTTATAACCACTGCTCCATAAATAGGCTCAATCCCAAATAATGCAGCTAACACTATTCCAGAAAGTGCAACATGGGATAAACTGTCTCCTATAAGCGACATTCTCCTTACCACTATAAAGGTTCCCATAAAAGGAGCGATAATCGAGACTAATAAACCGCCTATCAGTGCCCTTTGCATAAATGCGTATTCTAGCATAACTCCTCCTAATGTGTTACCAATCTCATTTTTTTGCCGTATATTTTTTTAAGTGATGTCTCTATATCCATGATGTCATTGCTTTCGTGGATGTGAAAGGTATCCTCACCTATGCAAGCAACTCTATTTGCATAAGATGTAATAGCTGATATATCATGACTAATCATACATATAGTCACGCCTTTTTGATTTAGCATATGCATAGCTTCATAAAAAAATCCTTCTGAGCCATAATCTATACCAACTGTAGGCTCATCTAGAAATATTATCTCAGGCTTTGAAGATATAGCTTTAGCTATAAATGCTTTCTGCTGTTGTCCTCCAGATAAATTTCCTATCCTTCTATCTGCTATATGACCTATACCCACCAATTCTATAGCATCGCTAGTCATCTTTTTAGACGATTTTGAATCATATCCTACTGATCTTAAGCTTGAGTAAATAAGCTCCTGCACAGTTGCAGGAAAGCTCACATTAAAAGCATTTGATTTTTGAGATATATAGGATATTTTATTTTTTTGTTCAGTGTCCTTTATATCCTCACCAAAAATTTTTATCTTTCCCTCTTTACTGCTAATTAATCCTAAACACAGCTTTAAAAGCGTAGTCTTTCCTGAGCCGTTAGGTCCTAGGATTCCAAAATAATCTCCTTTATATACATCGAAAGAAAGATCTGATAGAACTTTCTGGTCTTTATAACTAAAGCTAAGATTTTTAACTTCTAAAATCTTTTCTTTCATCATAGTCTCCTATTTTTTAATTTTTCTTGCAATTAAATTGCAACTAGTAATTATATTATACATTAAGATTATAAAAAATTGAAACATAAAAAAGAGCAGATACAGAATTAATTGCCCTGTATTGCTCTTTTTATAGATTTATACTAGTTTAAATGTCTATATTTGATTGTTTCATCAACAAAACTCTATTATTATATTGCAGCTTCCTCTAATTCAGAGTTGTCATTGTAAAATATCTCTTGGTCGAACTCTTTTTCTTTTTTCGCAACGATTAGAGTACATACTGCATCACCAGTGATATTAACAACTGTTCTAGTCATATCTAGCAGTCTATCTATTCCCATTATCAAAGCTATCCCTTCAACTGGCAAGCCTACTGAGGTTAGAACCATAGAAAGTGTTACAAGTCCTACTCCAGGAACTCCTGCTGTTCCAACAGAAGCTAAGGTAGCAGTCAAAATAACTGTCAAAAACGATGCCAGAGTAAGCTCAATTCCATATACCTGAGATACAAATACTACTGCAACTCCTTGCATTATAGCTGTTCCATCCATGTTAATTGTTGCACCAAGAGGAATTGTAAACGAAGCAACGGATTTAGAAACACCCATACGTTTTTCCATGGTCTCAATATTAAGTGGTATTGATGCATTTGATGAAGCCGTAGAAAAAGCTAAATTCATAACAGGTGCAAAGTTTTTGAAGAAACGAATTGGATTTAGCTGGGCAAATATAGAAAGCATTGCCATATATGTACCACTTGCTTGAATAAATAAAGCTAACAATACTGCTCCCATGTATTTAAGTAATGGTATAAATGCATCCCATCCTGTTGTTGCAAATGTTGAGGCAATAAGGCAAAATACTCCAATTGGAGCGAAGTTCATAATGATCATAGTCATTTTCATCATAATTTCATTAAGGTTATCTATGAAATCTGAAAATACTTTGGCTTTTTCTCCAAGCACTGCAACAGTTATTCCCGTTAATATCGCAAAGAATATTATTTGAAGCATGTTACCTGACGCAAGTGAGTTAACAGGATTTGTTGGTATAATTCCAAGTAGTACATCAATCAAATTGGTTTTTTCTCCAATTGTTGGCTCTGATGTTACAATCTGAGATAGGTCAAGTCCATAGCCTGGATTGATAATTTCACCAATAATTAGTGCTATAGTAATTGCTAGTGCAGTAGTAACCATGTAAAATCCTACAGTTTTTACACCTATTCTTCCTAGTTTTTTTACATCCCCTATTGCAGCGGCTCCTCCTACTAAAGAAGCAAATACAAGTGGTACTACAAGCATTTGAATAGCCTGTACAAAACCTCGTCCAAATAGTCTTAGCACTCCACCTACAACGATATTATCTCTAAAATTTCCTGCGGGAACAAAATAATGAAGAATTATTCCAAATATTGCTCCTAAAATAAGTCCGGAAAATATTTTTCCAGTGAGTCCCATCTTTTTCATTGAAACACCTCTCTCTCCTATTTTTAAAAAAAGTCCTTTTAATATTATCATAATGTTATAAAAATTGCAAAAGAAAGGATAAACTACATATAAAAATTCATTTTTTATATAAAAAAAGAGACATATAGTCTCTTTTTTTGAAGGCATTATTCATTATAATTTCATTTTCGCTTTAAAAATTAAGGTTCTTGTATAGTCAAATAATTTTCATCTGCAACTTTTCTTTCAAAATTAATTTGCAACAACCTGTTTAGTCTGAGTTATATTCTTTAAATTCATTTCAATTAATTCAATAGCTTGAGTTGGTGTTAATTCATTTAATAAAGCTCTATGCACTGAATTTTGAATTGTCTTTGATATCTCAGCATAATAAGGTGACACAGGTCTTAAATATGCTTTTTCAAAAGACGGATACATATATTTCAAAAATGGCATACTTTCATTTATTTCTGAGTCATTATATAGCTTCTTAATAGAAGGAAGATGACTCATTTTCAAAGCCCCAACTTTTTGAGCTTCTTCTGAGGTTCTGTATTTTGCAAACTCTATAGCTGCTTCCTTTTTATTGGAAAATGACGACACCATTACCTGCCATCCTCCAAGCGTAGTATAGTTGTTTCCCTTCATATCACCAAGAGGAAGCTCAGATATCCCGACTTTACCTACTACCTCAGAATTCTGGGGATCTTGAGAAAGCTCCCATCCACTAGACCAATCTCTCATAAAAATAATATCTCCATTAAAAAAGCTCTCTCTTACGTCTCCACTGCTATATACAGTTATTTCATTAGAAGTAATCTTGTGCTTATGTATCATATCCACCATAAAGGATAATGCATCAATAGATTCCTTAGTGTTAATATTTACTTGCTGAGAGTGAGTATCTGAAAATATGCTTCCTCCGAAGCTCCAAATATATTCCAGTGCATTCGCAGTAAGTCCTTCAAATTCATCCCAGGAAGCTCCAAAGCCTTTTATATTATCTTCTCTTTCCATGATATAAATAGAAGTTTCTACTAGCTCATCCCAAGTCATAGGGACATTTTTATTATACTTTTCAAGTAAATCCTTTCTATAGTAAAGCATTCCTGCATCTATTCTATATGGCAATCCCCACAGCTGTCCCATATAAAGATTAGCGTTTACTGATTCAGGAAGAAATTTTTCTAGCTCCTCTTTACTCACATGCTCATCCAATGGCTCAGCCCAGCCTGAGGCTGCAAAAATCGGTGGCCAAACTATATCAGAATCAAAAACATCTACTTGCATTTCACCTGATTGGAAAGCTTTCTTTATAGTAATAAGCTTATCGTCTGTATTAGGTGGGAGCTCAACTAGATTAACTTTTATATCTGGATGTAGCTTTTCAAAATTACTTATAATTTCTGACACCACACCATTGATATCTGGTTGTGAATAATAATTGATAACTACTTGCTCTTTTATAGATTGATTATTTTGAGTATATATATATGACACAAATCCAATGACGATTATTACAGAAAGCAATATAGCAATTTTTATTCTGTTTTTACTCATTTTGCCACTCCTTAGACCCTCTATGATTATTTATACTAGGTAAATTACAAAGATTCTATTTAGCCCCAAATATTTAGAATCTTTAGATTAATTCTACCATAATTGTGCATATATACAAATGATTTTAATTAATAAAAAAAGCTCATTTAGGCATCCGCCTTAAGGAGCTTTAGTAATATATTTTTTAAACCCAGATCTTTCAACTAAAAATTTTGATACTATTCCGACAAATATTCCTGTTCCAACAGATACATATGCAAGTACAGGCAGATACATAAGAATCTTTATATTTCTGATTATAGCTGCAGCTGCAAGAAGCTGCCCTATGTTGTAAAACAGTGCCCCCGATACACTTACCCCTACTATGCTTATGTCAAAGCGAGAAAGCTTTTTAGTAGCTGACATAGCGAGTAGGCTGAGCATCCCTCCAGAAATACTATATATGAAAGAGGATACTCCTCCTGAAAAAAAAGATGAAATCAATATTCTCATTGCCAACACTACAAAAGCATCTCTCACCCCAGAAATATATAGCACACTTAAGGTTATGATATTTGCAAGACCTAATTTTGCTCCAGGAGCAATAAATGATAAAGGAGGTAAAAACGACTCTATGATATATAGCACAAGGCTTTGAGAAATCATCAGCGATAAATAAACTAGCTTTTTAGTTCTGTTCATTAGTTTTCATCCAATTCTAGCCTTTTTTCCAAGATAGCTTTTTCCTCTTCATAGCCTGTTTTTCCAAGAAGAGCAAACATATTTTTCTTATAGGCTTCTACTCCAGGCTGATCAAAGGGATTAACACCTAAGATATATCCACTAATCGCACACGCTTTCTCGAAAAAGTAAATCAGCTCTCCCAAATGATATGCATTTAATTCTGGTAGATGGATTACTAGATTAGGTACTTCTCCATCAGTATGAGCAAGAGTAGTACCTAAAAAAGCTTTATCATTAACGTAATCAACTGTTTTGCCAGCCAAATAATTTAGTCCATCTAAATCTTCAGATTCTGCTTTTATAACAATATCTTTTTTAGGCAAGTCGATTTTTATTATAGTTTCAAATATATTTCTTTTCCCATCTTGGATATACTGTCCCATAGAATGCAAGTCCGTAGAAAAGTTCACAGAAGCTGGGAAAATCCCTTTTTTATCCTTGCCTTCACTTTCTCCAAATAGTTGCTTGAACCATTCTGAAATATATTGAAGCTGAGGCTCATAATTTACTAATAACTCTAAATCCTTGCCTTTTCTTAGTAGTACATTTCTATACATAGCATATATAAGTGGAGAATTGGTTTCTAAATCATCTCTTAAATAAAGCTCTCGAGCGTCATGAGCACCTTTCATAAGCATGGTTATATCTATACCAGAAACACAAATTGGCAATAACCCTACTGCAGTAAGCACTGAGAATCTTCCACCAACATCATCTGGAATAACAAAGGTTTCATAGCCCTCCTGAGAAGCTAAAGTCCTAAGAGCTCCTTTAGATTTATCTGTTGTTGCATAAATTCTTTTTTTAGCTTCATGCTCTCCATATTTAGAAACAAGGGCATCCTTCAAAATCCTAAAAGCAATTGCTGGTTCAGTTGTTGTTCCAGATTTCGAAATTACATTTACAGAAAAATCAACATCCTCTAGTACCTCTAGCAAATCTGCCATATAGGTAGATGAAATTGAGTTGCCTGCATACAAAATCTTAGGATATCTTCTTTGTGATTTCGAAAGGTCATTTTTAAAATTGTGACTAAGAGCATCTATTACAGCTCTCGCTCCTAAATATGACCCTCCTATACCCACAACAACTAATACATCTGAATCCACTTGAATTTTTTTTGCACATTTTAGTATTCTATCAAATTCTTCTTTATCGTAATTTAAAGGAAGATCCACCCATCCCATAAATTCATTTCCTGCACCAGCTTTATTATTGACCATATCATTTGCTAGCTTAGCTAAGGGCTTAAGATATTCTAATTCATGTTTTGCCACAAATTGCTGACATTTAGTGACGTCTAATTTTAAGTTATTCATCATTACACATCCTTCCTAAGCATCTTGATATGGAATCTTCATCAAGCTTTATGCAGAAATACTTCCTTTTGCATCTATAACCGCTTTGGCTATATTCGAAGCATGATCTGATATTCTCTCAAGATTGCTTAATAAGTCTAAGAATATTATACCGGCCTCAGGATTGCACATACTATTATTAAGTCTATATATATGAGCACTTCTGCAAGAACGCTCAATTATATCTACTTGTTCTTCCATTTTAACTACCTTAAGTGCAAGCTCTGAGCTTCCTTCTCTCATTGATTGAAGAGACATTTCATAAGTCTTCATTACTTTTTCATACATAGTGTTTATATCTTTAATTGATTCTTCTGAGAAGGTCAAATCCTTTTCAATAAAATACATAGATAGTTCAGCTATATTATCGGCATGGTCTCCAACTCTTTCAATATCGTTAATAGTGTTAAAGAGCTCATCTACTATTGCTCTATCTTCACCTGAAATCGCTGCATTAGAAAGCTGAATCAAGTATTCTAGAATATCTCTTTCTAACTGATTAATTTCTTTTTCAGTGTCAAAGGTTCTAAAAGCAGCATCTCTATCCTTATCAATAAGAGCTATCATAGAATTTTCTAAAGAGTATTTAGCTTTATTTCCCATATGAAGACACTCTTTTATAGTATTTTTTAATGCTATAGATGGAGTGTTAAGCATACGTAGGTCAATGAAGCTAGTTGTTTTAAGTTCAAGCTCCTCTGGTTTTTCTGGAATAACTCTCTCTGCTATTTTAACAATTAATCCAGCAAATGGGAACTGAATAATCACGTTAGTTATGTTAAATAATGTATGAGCATTTGCAATTTGTCTAGCTATGTTAGTAGGGTCAATTGAAGTTACAACCATCATAATAGGTCTGTTTAATATTAATGCAAAAATCAAAGTACCTATAATGTTAAAAGTAAGATGCATAACAGCCGCTCTTTGAGCATTTTTACTAGCCCCTATACTAGATATTAAGGCTGTAGTACAGGTTCCTATATTATCTCCATAAAGTATAGGAAGTGCTGCTTCTAGAGGTAGCATTCCCTGAGATGCTAAAGCTAAAAGTATACCTATAGATGCACTTGAGCTTTGAACTAATAAAGTTAAAGTAAATCCCATTAATATTCCTAATATAGGATTATGCCCAAAATTTACTAGCATGTCTTTAAATGCTTGGACTTCGCGAAGCGGAGACATAGCATCTTTCATATATGTCATACCTACAAAAAGTATACCAAATCCAATTAAAATTTCAGCGTAGCTTTTTAGCTTTTCGCTTTTAGTAACCATATGTATAATTACACCAATACCAACAGCTACTGGAGCAATCGCTTCTAAGTCGAAGGATACTAGCTGTGCTGTTACAGTAGTACCTACGTTTGCACCCATAATTACACCTATAGCTTGGTTAAGCTGCATTATTCCTGCATTTACGAAGCCTACAACCATAACGGTAGTTGCGCTTGAGCTTTGGATTACTCCTGTTACAAATATACCTACTAAAACTGCAATAAATCTATTGCTCGTAAGAAGCTCTATTATCTTTTTTAGTCTGTCTCCAGCTGCTTTTTGTAAGCCATTTCCCATCAAGTTCATTCCGTATAAGAATAAACCTAGACCTGCTAGTAACCCTAATACTATACCAATATACATGATCTCCTCCTAATGTTTGGGAACACCCTTAATTATTTACGAATCAAAGTATACCAAATAGTAGAGTATTAAATGTTAAGTCTATGTTAAAAATGTTAAGATTATTGATTTTATGTTAAGTTTTATATTGTGATAAAATCTACACTTGAGGCTGGTACTTCGCTATAAGTGCCTGGGCTGATTTTATCCCATCTACAGCTGATGATACTATCCCTCCAGCATAGCCTGCTCCTTCTCCTGAAGGGTAGAGTCCTTTTATGGATTCAGATTCAAATGTGAGTTCATCTCTTACTACTCTGACTGGAGATGAGGACCTAGTTTCTACCCCAGTCAATATTGCATCTGGATGAGCAAAGCCCTTTAGCTTTTTATCCATATCTAATATTGCATCTTTAAGAGTATTTGTAAGGTCTTTATCATAAACCTTCGATAAATCTGCCATTGTAAATCCTGGATTATACGAAGGTCTGACTCTTCCTATAGCTTTTGTTTTTTCACCCTTTAGGAAATCCTCCACTCTTTGAACTGGTGCTCTATATTTTCCTCCACCAAGCTCGAAAGCCATTTTTTCAAATTTCTTTTGAAATTCAATCCCAGATAGAGCTCCAGCTTTGAAGTCTTTTGGTGATACGCTTACTAGTAACGCACTATTTGCATTTTCCAAATTTCTAGCGTGATAGCTCATTCCATTGACAACTAGCTCATCTTTGTCTGATGACGAACCAATAACAAGCCCTCCTGGGCACATACAAAAAGTATATGCTGAGCGCTCATACTTATCCGACTTATAAGTAAGCTGATAATCCGCAGCACCTAAACGAGGATGATTATAAAACTCTTTATACTGAGCTCTATTTACCATCTGCTGAGGATGCTCTACTCTAAACCCAACAGCAAATGGCTTTGCAATAATTTTTACACCAAAATCATCTAACATTTTGTAGGTTTCTCTAGCACTATGCCCTATTGCTAAAATTAGTGCAGATACCTCTATATATTCAGAGTTTATCCAGGCTCCACTTATATGACCATCTTTTTCTTCTATTTTTTCAAGCATGGCTTCAAACCTTACTTCTGCTCCCATTTCTATGATGCGCTTTCTCATATTTATAACTACATTCCTAAGGACATCGGTTCCTATATGTGGCTTATGAGCATAAAGTATTTCTTCAGGCGCGCCACAGCTATGAAAGATTTCCAAGACATCTGAAACTCTATTGTCTTTTATCCTAGTTGTGAGCTTTCCATCAGAAAACGTTCCAGCTCCACCTTCTCCGAACTGAACATTAGATTTTGGATCTAATATACCATCTCTCCAAAATTTTTCTACATCGTCAGAACGTTCTTCTATACACTTTCCTCTTTCAATAAGTATGGGCTTATAACCATTTTCAGCAAGAGTATATGCTGCAAATAGTCCTGCTGGACCACTTCCTACAACTAAAACTCTTCCATTTTTTTTCAAATGTCCTTTTTTTAAGGGAGTAGGTTCAGGTTTTTTATATTCTTTTACATTTGGATCTTTAATTGATTTTAAAATCTTATCTGGATCATCTACTTCAACTAGCACCTGATAAACGAAATCTATTTTTCCTTTTTTTCTTGCATCTATGGATTCTCTTACTATTTTATATTGCATTCTCTGGTCTTTAAGCTTTAATTTTTTTCTGATTTTAAATGTCAAATCTTGCATATTATCTTCTATGCCAATTTTTAAATTGGAAATAAGTATCATTTTTTTCTCCTATATAGTTATTGAGATAAATATATCCATGCTTTCTATCTCGAAACATTCTTGATTTACTATTTTAGCTATTTCATTAAAATCTATATCCTGCTTTTCTACATGTACATCATAAACCAGAACTTTATAGCTAGGTTTAATTTTTTCTTTAAATTGCTCTAAGGGATTTATTTTAATTATATCTAGAGAAAAAAGCTGAGTCTCTAAAGTAACTTCATCGCTATACTTAAATATATCAAACGATATCACATTGTCATACGGACTTGGTTTTTCAATACTTATATAATTCATTATCTCTCCTTTTAAAACATTCCTCACTCATAAGATTATATATCCTATATAAAGAACTATCTTTATTTAAATTTGGATTATTATCAACACCACTATTTTTAATTTTATTCACATCAGAAGGTTCATTAACTTTATATATCTTTTTCTGATTATCAATTATTTGATTTCTATAATCTTCATCGTGTTTTAGCTGAGAAAGATATGCTAAAAAGCTACTATCTTCAGCTGTATATATTCCTAAATTATTGTTTAAAAGAAACTCAGTATTTCTTTCTTCTTGCCCTGGTAAGTATTCTCTTATCACAATAGGAAGCCTACATGCCATAGCCTCTGTTATGCTAATTCCACCTGGCTTTGTTATAATAACATCACTCATTTTCATTATTTCATCTATGTTTTTAACAAACCCGAGCACCATGATTTGGTTATTATAGTCTTTTTCTTTCTTTAAATTCAGTATTTCATCATAAAGCTCCTGATTATTTCCACAAACGACTAAAATGTTTGACAGCTCATTGTGTCTAGAAGAACTATGAAGATTAATTGAGCTATTATTTTCATGCTCAATAAGAAGCTTTACATAGTCCTTTATATTTCCTATTCCGTATCCTCCACCCATAATTAAATATGTGAATTTATCTCCTAGGGCATAGTCATATGCTAAAAAATCATAGTTTTCTTTAAGAAACACATGGTTTTTTCTTAATTCTATTTTGTCATATGTGTTATTAAATGAATCTTTAATCGGAATACCAAAAAACTTCGCTTTTACATTGTCATTTTCATCTTTTTCAAGTAGCTCAGGTTTTACTTCATTCAGAAAGTACTTAAGTCTATCTGATGCAAAAATAAAAAAATCACTTGCATCATTAAGCCACGATGGATGAACTACGTAATCAGTTACTACAGTTAGTATACATGCATTTAATCCTTCTTCTGATTTTACATACTCGTATATTTCTGTAAGCTCAAGTAATTCACCTATAAATGGATGAGTACAAATTATAAAGTTAGGCTTTTGCTTTTTTAATATAGACATAAGCTTTTTCTTGATTATTACTTTATTAAAAATATCTGTAACTGTGATTTCCTCTTCTTGTATCTTTTGCTTTAACTTTTTAGAGCTTCTTTTAAATTTTCTAGGATTTTCTAAAGCTTTTTCTGCTTCCTTTTTATATAAGAACGAGTAGACATTTGGTATATACTTAATCGCTTTTAGGTAATACTCAGTAAAAACCTTATTAATCAAAGGATTTACATCTCCTAAAATATCAAAAATCTCTACATTAATTTCTTTAGAATCTATTTCCCGTTTCTCAAGATAATCTTTTAGGGCATTTGAAACACTTATATGTCCATATCCAGCTGTTACTGTCAAAATAAGCACATTTATTTCTTTCAATTCAAACCCTCCTAAAGTTGCTTTACAAGACTTCTTTTATATACTCTGGGCTTTTAATATAGTCCAGCTTTGGGAGTATCAAACTATTTTCAACTTTAAAATTAATCGATAGATTATAACCATTTCTCATGATATCTATTATAGGGCTTTTGGTGTTTACATAATTTAGTAGCTTCGCGCTGTTTCCAATTGCATTTACCTCATATGGCGGAGCTATTGCTACAGCGTTGATGTTAATATGATTACCTGCTAGAGTTATTTCAGACATAGAATTTATTCTCTGCCCGTTTATACTTATAGCTTCACAACCTTCGCTTTTTAGCTCATTGACTAAAATAATAAATAGCTTTCTTTCTTCCATAAGGTACGCCAGATTTCTGTCATCGTGGGTATCGATTATTATTCTAATTCCTGGGCCTTCTACACTTGTATATGCCATAAGATTTTTTAAGTAGTCCGCCTTATCTTTGTATTCCATTAAAGCTTCATTTTCATCCGATGCTTTGTCTTCCAACTTCTCAATTTCTCTCTCATAGGCTTTCTTTTGCTTCATAAGAGCATAGCTTTCAATTCTTTCTTTGTTTATTTTAGTTATAGTGTCTCTCATTATAAACGAACCATCAGAGCTGATTTGATAAGGACTTTTTATCTGAATTCCTATTAGGATCCCTAGTATCATAGTCATAATCAAAAAACATCTAACAGATTTCAAGGCCATAACTCATTACTCCCATCTAGAATCTTCTATATATTCTTCTAGTTCCTTTACTCTATTCTCAAGCAAAGCCATTCTAACTTCTAGGGTTTCACTTTCTTCATTTTTTTCTCTAATCTTTTTTATAAAAAAATATCCTAGAATAAATGGAACAATAAGCATACCTAATAAAACTAGAATATTTGTCCCTTGGATAAGATAAATCATAAATAAGCTAGCTCCTTTTTTCAGAAAAGACTCTACCCCAGGTAGAGTCTTTTCGTATAATATCTATTCTACAGTTATATTATATCCATCTTGCTCAAAAATATTGACAATATGGTTCCAAATTTCATCTTTTCCTGTTTTTTTAAGCGAAGATATAGGAAGTATCTTCTCTCCATGATAATCCAGCTTTTTTCTCATCATAGAAAAAGTTTTTTGAAATGCACCTCTTGATATCTTATCTGATTTTGTTGCAATAATTGTTACTGGGATATTGTAATGCACTGCATATTTGTACATCAAAATATCATCTTCCTTTGGCTCATGTCTAATATCAAGCAGCAGGAAAATATGTCTCAAATCCTGACTGTTTTCAAAATACTCCTGCATTACTGTTCCCCAGTGTTGACGTTCTGTTTTAGCAGTTTTTGCATACCCATAGCCTGGCAAATCAACAAAGTAGAATTCTTCATTGATTTTGTAAAAATTAATAGTTCTTGTTTTCCCAGGATTTTGACTTACTCTTGCTAAGCTTCTTCTATTTAGAAGAGTGTTAATTGCAGAAGACTTTCCTACATTGGATCTTCCTACAAAAGCAACCTCTGGCAGTCCATCATGAGGGTACTGAGTTTTAGACATTGCACTTATTACTAGTTCAATTGATTTTAATTTCATTATTTTTCATCCTTTTTTACTTGCTGTTTTTTTTCGCTTTTATCCATTATAAGCGCATGCTCTAAAACCTCATCCATATTTGAAACTAGAACGAATTCTAGTTGCTTTCTTATATTTTGAGGTATATCATCTATATCTCTTTTGTTATCCTGTGGAAGCAGTACTTTTTTTATCCCAGCTCTATGAGCTGCAAGTACTTTCTCTTTTATTCCTCCAACAGGCAGCACTTTTCCTCTTAGAGTCACCTCTCCAGTCATAGCAAGCTCACCACTTACAGGAATCTTACTAAGTGCTGACAAAAGAGCTGTAGCCATGGTAACCCCAGCAGATGGCCCGTCTTTTGGAATGGCTCCCTCTGGAATATGAACATGTATATCCTTTTCCTTGTAAAACTCTGGCTCTATTCCATATCTATCTGCTATTGACCTAACATAGCTCATACCAGCTTTAGCAGATTCCTTCATTACATTTCCTAGCTGACCTGTTAATTCCAGCTTTCCTGAGCCTTGCATTGTAGTCACCTCTATAGTAAGGGTATCTCCTCCTACAGGTGTCCATGCTAGACCAGTCACGCTTCCTATTTCAGGTTTTTCTGATACAGTTTGGTATCTAAATATAGGCTTTCCAAGATATTTTTCCATATTTTGCTTAGTGATTGTCACTGATTCAAGCTTTGGATTTTCTACCTTGCTCTTTGCCGCTTTTCTGCAAAGCTGCCCAATTTTTCTCTCTAAATTTCTTACGCCAGACTCTCTGGTGTATTTTGAAATTACTAGCTTTAGGTTCTCATCAGATAGCTTTAAAAAGTCCTCAGAGAGTCCGTGCTCTTTTAGCTGTTTCGGAAGCAAGTAAATCCTTGCAATCTTTAGCTTCTCTTCTTCTGTATAGCCTGAGATTTCTATTACTTCCATCCTGTCTAGAAGCGGTCTAGGCACTGTTGATAAAGAATTTGCCGTGGTTATAAAAAGCACTTTTGAAAGATCAAAAGGTATCTCCATATAGTGATCAGTAAAATCTTTGTTTTGCTCTGGATCTAGAACCTCTAGCATCGCAGATGCAGGATCTCCTCTAAAATCAGATGCCATTTTATCTATTTCATCAAATAAAAATACTGGATTTTTAACCTTTACTTCTTTTATAGCATTTATGATACGTCCAGGTATTGCCCCTACGTAAGTTCGTCTATGTCCTCTTATTTCTGCTTCGTCTCTAACCCCACCAAGAGAAACTCTAACGAACTTTCTGTTAAGAGATCTAGCAACGGATTTTGCTATAGAGGTCTTTCCTACTCCAGGAGGCCCTACTAAGCATAGGATAGGTCCTTTCATAGATTTTGACAGCTGTCTTACTGCTAGATATTCTATGATTCTTTCTTTTACTTTTTCAAGACCAAAGTGGTCTTCGTCAAGTATGCTTTCAGCAAGCTTGATATCAAGCTTATCCTTGCTTTCCTTATCCCATGGAAGGGCAAAGAAATTATCAAGATATGACCTTATTACTCCACCTTCTGCTGATGATGGCGACATTCTTGATAGTCTTGCTATTTCCTTTTCTATCTTTTCTTTTATTTCCTTTGATACCTTGAGCTTTTTCAACTTTTCTTTGTATTCATCTAGCTCATCAGAAACCTCTTCGTCTTCACCTAATTCTCTTTGAATAGCTTTAAGCTGTTCTCGAAGGTAGTATTCCTTTTGAATTTTATTAACTTGCTTTTTCACTCTTATATTTATAGTTTTCTCAATTTCTAATACTTCAATTTCTTCAAGCAGTATTCTATAGATTTCTTCTAGTCTAAGCTTTGGATCAAAAATCTCTAAAATATTTTGCTTTTGAGCTGGCTTTAATATGATATTTGCAGCTACAGTATCAGCAAATCTGCTAGGCTCATCTATGTCAGCCAAGGTTATTAATACCTCTCCAGACACTTTATTTCCTATATTTACATACTCTTCAAAAGTATCTAGCACCAGTCTCATAGTTGCATCTATATCTTTTTCTTCTCTAAGCTCCTCAGAATAAATAGCTTCTTGGATTTTTGCTCTAAAATATGGTTCAATCTGATAGAGCTCTTTTATTTTCGCTCTTGATATACCCTCTACCAATACTCTTATGGTGTTTCCAGGAAGCTTTAGCATTTGCTTGATTTTACAAACAGTTCCTATGTTATAAAAATCATCCTCAGTTGGGATATCTATTTCTGGATCCTTTTGAGTTGTTAAAAATACTAGCTGTTCATTTACCATAGCCTCTTCAAGAGCTATTATAGATTTTTCTCTTCCCACATCAAAGTGAAGTACCATGTATGGGAATATAGATATTCCTCTTAAGGGAATAATTGGCATGTCTACTGTTTTCATTTTATAATTTTTTGCCATAACTATGCTCCTTTCAATATATAACTATCAATATATAGCGTATATATAATTAATTTCTTTATTTTCATAGACTTATTTTTCATACTAATGATATCATAAAAGTAGGATATCTTGCATTATTAATCAACAAAGGAGTTTTTATTGTGTTTAAATTTTTTCTGACATTTTTCAAGGTTGGTCTCTTTACCTTTGGTGGCGGTTATGCCATGGTTCCCATTATGGAAACTGAGCTAGTTAAAAAAGGACAGCTACTTTCTTCAGAAGAATTCGTAGATTATATTTCTGTAGCTCAAAGCTTTCCAGGTCCTATTGCTGTCAATTTATCTGTACTTATGGGCTATAGAATCCATGGCCTTATAGGAGCTATTCTTTCATTACTTGGAACTGTTCTGCCTTCGTTTATAATAATTTTATTTATTTCTTTGTTTTACTCTAAAACTAGAAATTCCAAAATATTAGATGGATTTTTTTCAGGTATAATACCAGTGGTTCCTGCACTACTTGCATTTTCATTTATAAATATTTTTCAAAAAAGCAACAAAAAAGCTTCATCAATTGCTCTTATTGCTATAACGTTTTTAGCTGTAGCTTTTTTAGATGTAAATCCGCTATTTATAATCTTAGGGGGGGTGCTTTTAGGTATATGCAAATATTACTGTCACTCTTCTTAGCTTTCTTACAGATTGGTTCTGTTAGTTTCGGGGGAGGCTATGCTATGCTCCCATATATAGAAACCATGATTATTGAAAATCACGGATGGCTTACTAATTCAGAATTTCTCGATATCCTTGCAATATCTCAGGTTACACCTGGTCCAATTGCCATAAATGCTGCCACCTTCATAGGCTTTAGATATTTAGGGTTTTGGGGAGCAGTTTCAGCTACTCTTGGCATAGTATGCGGACCATTTATATTCATGAGCATAGTAACTAGGTTCATTGAAAAATATAAATCAAGTGATATCTCAGAGCATATCTTTACTTTTTTAAGGCCTATAACTGCTGCACTGATTTTATCAGCTGCCTATTCGACTTTACTAAAAAGCGTAATCGATTTAAAATCGTTTATTATATTTTCAGCATCTTTGACGCTCCTGCTTTTCACTAAGCTTCATCCTATTGTGATACTTATGTTTTTTGGCTTTTTAGGTTTATTTATATAATTAATTAAGGGATGCACTTGCATCCCTTAATTAATTATTTTAAGTTTTAATTTCTAAGCTGTCTCTTCTGGGGTATCATCCTTTTTATTAGACTTAAGAATTACATAAGGCTGTTTATTGTCTGTGATACTTTCCTTAGTAATAACTACCTTTTCTATATCATCTCTAGACGGAACCTCATACATGATATCCATCATAACTTTTTCTAAAATGCTTCTAAGTCCTCTCGCTCCAGTTTTCTTAGCAATTGCCTTTTTAGCAACCTCTACAAGAGCTTCATCTTCAATGTCTAGGATTACCTTATCCATTTCAAAAAGCTTTTTAAACTGCTTTACAAGAGCATTCTTTGGCTCTTTTAAAATAGAGATAAGAGCTTTTTCATCTAATGGGTCAAGCGATACTACAACTGGAACCCTTCCTATGAACTCAGGAATAAGTCCAAATCTAAGAAGGTCTTCTGTTTGAACCTGCTTGTAAATTTCACCTACAGCAATATCGTTTTTAGAAACGATTTTTGCTCCAAAGCCTAGAGCTTTTTCACCCATACGTCTTTGAATTATTTTGTCTATGCCATCAAAAGCCCCTCCGACAATAAACAAGATATTAGTAGTGTCTATTTGAAGGAATTCCTGATGAGGATGCTTTCTTCCTCCTTGAGGCGGAACATTTGCTTTAGTTCCCTCAATTATTTTTAGTAGGGCTTGCTGAACCCCTTCACCTGAAACATCCCTAGTTATTGATGGATTCTCAGATTTTCTTGTTATTTTATCTATTTCATCTATATATATTATCCCTTTTTCTGCTTTTGAAATATCGTAATCTGAAGCCTGAATCAGCTTTAGAAGGATATTTTCTACGTCCTCTCCTACGTAACCTGCTTCTGTAAGCGCTGTAGCATCAGCCATAGCAAATGGAACGTTAAGCATCTTTGCAAGAGTCTGAGCAAGAAGGGTCTTTCCTGAACCAGTAGGTCCAAGCATAAGAATATTACTCTTTTGAAGCTCTATATCCTTTGCCTTGCCATCCACAGCGTATATACGCTTATAGTGATTATAAACAGCAACAGCTAAGGTCTTCTTCGCATCATCTTGGCCTATTACATACTCATCCAAGTAATCTTTTATTTCCTTTGGCTTCGGTAACCCTGTGATTTCTGTATCGATTATTTCCTCGAATTCTTCTTTAATTATTTCTTGGCAAAGCTCAACACACTCGTCACAGATGTACACATTCGGACCAGCAATCAGTCTTTTAACCTGCTCTTGGCTCTTACCACAGAAGGAGCATCTAAGCTGCTTCTTTTCATCAAATCTCGACATTAACTACACCTCTTTTAAAATTTTTGACTAAGGTCTCTTCTCTAATACCTCGTCAATAAGTCCATATTCTTTAGCCTCAGTCGAAGACATAAAGAAATCTCTTTCTGTATCTCTTTCGATTTTCTCTAAAGGTTGTCCACTTCTATCAGCCATAATTTCGTTTAATTTATTTCTCATTCTGATAATTCTCTCTGCATGAATTTTTATATCTGTTGCTTGTCCTTGAGTCCCACCTAGTGGCTGGTGAATCATAATTTCACTGTTTGGAAGAGCAAATCTCTTGCCTTTAGCTCCTGCAGTTAGTAAGAAAGCCCCCATAGAAGCTGCCATACCTACGCAAATCGTAGCTACATCTGGTTTGATGTACTGCATAGTGTCATAAATTGCCATCCCAGCTGTTATGCTTCCTCCTGGTGAATTGATATAAAGGAAGATATCCTTATCTGGATCTTCTGATTCTAAATGAAGCAACTGAGCAACGATTAACGATGCTGTATGATCATTAACCTGATCTCCTAAAAATATTATCCTATCTTTTAATAATCTAGAATATATATCGTAACTTCTTTCTCCTCTTCCTGTTTGTTCGATTACTATTGGTACGTATGCCACTTTAAATCCTCCTTTTATTGTATATGTTATAGTCATAAACTACAAGATTGTTTTTACATTTCCTAGGAACTATTATACCCTAATAAGGACAAATAAAACTAAAAACTAAAACTTAAAGTCTACTTAAAAAAATTACAGTAGCCAAAATGGCTACTGTAGGTTTGCGTTTCCTTTTATGAATTCAACTGTTTTTCTAGCAACAACAGTATCTTTGATATAATCCATATCAGATGGTCTTAATGTAGATTTTAATTTATCTACTTCCATTTTGTAGCTTTCAGCCATTTTAGCCAGTTCTTGTTCTAAATCTTCTTCAGTTGACTCGATGTTTTCTGATTTAGATATAGCCTCTATTACTAAGCTGTTTAGTACTCTTGATTTTGCATCAGGACGCATTTGCTCCTTTAATCCTTCAATGCTCATGTTAGTGAACTTTAGGTAGTTCTCTAAATCAAGGCCTTGATATTTTAATTGATATTCAAAATCGTAAACCATATTCTCAACTTGAGAGTCAATCATAGCCTCTGGAATTTCAACAGTAGCATTCTCAGCAGCCATCTTAACTAATTTATTTTCTAATTCTCTATCAGCATATTCATCTTTAGTTTTTTGAAGCTTTGCTTTTGCATCAGCTTTTAAATCTTCTAAAGTATCGAATTCGCTTACATCCTTAGCAAACTCATCATCTAGCTCTGGAAGCTCTTTTTCTTTTATTTCATTTACTTTTACAGTAAATACAGCATCTTTGCCAGCAAGATTTTCAGCATGATATTCCTCTGGGAATTTAACGCTTAAATCTTTTTCTTCATTTAGCTTCATTCCTACTAATTGCTCTTCAAAGCCAGGAATAAATGTATTTGAACCTACTATTATTGAGTAGTTTTCAGCTTGTCCGCCTTCAAACTCCACTCCATCAACTTTTCCATTGAAGTCGATTAACAGCATGTCTTTTTCTTTAACTTCTCTATCTTCAACAGTAACAAATCTAGCATTTTGCTCTCTCATTGCTTCGATTTCTTTTTCAACTTCTTCATCAGAAACTTCTGAATCAGGTTTTTCTACAGTTAAGTTTTTATACTCTCCAAGAGTGATTTCAGGTTTAACAGCTACATCAGCTATGATAACTAGGTTCTTTCCTTTACCGATTTCTTCTACATCGATTTCAGGTCTAGCTACTGTATCTAAATCATGCTCTTTTACAGCTGCTTCAAAAGCGTCTGGGAAAAGTGTATTTACAGCATCCTCAAAGAATACTCCTTCTCCATAGAATTTCTCAACTATGCTCATTGGAGCTTTACCTTTTCTAAATCCTTGAACGTTGAATTTAGTTTTGTTTTTATTGTAAGCATCTTTACATGCCTTATCAAAGCTCTGTGCATCTATAGTGAGCTTCAGCGTAACAACGCTATTTTCTTTTTTTAAAATTTCACTGCTCATTCTATTCCTCCTAATTTATTGATAGCTTTCTCTCTTAATTTCAACTTAAATATTATATCATATATTCTATAAGATTTCATTTAATATCTTTTTCATTTCATCAAGAGATTTCGCTCTGTGGCTTATTTTATTTTTTTCTTCTTTTGTTAGCTCTGCAAAAGTTTTATCTAAACCATCAGGAGTAAATAAAGGGTCGTAGCCGAAGCCCATATCTCCTTTGCCTTCAAAGCCTATAAGTCCCTTGCAGATTCCTTTTGCTATGTACTGCCTAGAATCTGGATATACAACTGCAATTGCAGATACGAACTTAGCTGTTCTACTGTCTAAATCATAACCTTTTAAAAGCCCTAACAGCTTTTCATTGTTTTTCTCATCTGTTGCTCCTTCGCCAGAAAATCTAGCAGAGTAAACCCCCGGTCTTCCACCTAGTACATCCACCATAAGACCAGAATCGTCAGCTATTGCAGCTTTTCCAGTGAGCTTCATTACTTCCTTTGCCTTTATAATTGCATTTTCCTCGAAGGTAGAGCCTGTTTCTTCTATTTCTAAGCCTTCTAGCCCAACATCCTTTAAAGACAACAGCTCAATTCCAAAATCAGCAAGTATGCTGCCTATTTCTTCAATCTTGTGGCTGTTAGATGAAGCAATTACCATTTCTTGCTTTGGTCTTGGAGAAATTAGTGAAGATATAGGCTCTCCAATCGCTCTTCTTTGAATTTTCATAAGCTGTTCATTGCCTTGCTGTGCTAAATCTAAAAGCTGCATAAGCTGATTCTTTGAAAAAGGATGCTGTTCTCCTGTTCCTTGAACTTCAATGAATTCACCTTTATCTGTCATAACTACATTCATATCTACTTCAGCGCTTGAATCTTCTTCATAACATAAATCAAGCACTGGCTTGCCTTTTACTATCCCTACACTGACTGCACTTACAAAAGCATTTATAGGGAAGCTTTTTATTGCTTCTTTTTCATAAAGCTTTGCCATAGCATCGCAAAGTGCTACAAAAGCTCCAGTAATGGAAGCTGTTCTAGTTCCTCCATCGGCTTGAAGCACATCACAGTCAATCCAAATAGTTCTTTCTCCTAGTACCTTCATATCTACAACAGATCTAAGAGCTCTTCCTATTAATCTTTGGATTTCATGAGTTCTACCATCTATTTTACCTCTAGCTGAATCTCTGATTTTTCTTTGGTGAGTCGATCTAGGAAGCATGGAATATTCTGCACTTATCCAGCCTGTACCTGTATTTTTAAGAAAGGGAGGTACTTTTTCCTCTATAGATGCATTACAAAGCACTACTGTGTCTCCAAACTCAATAAGTACTGAACCTTCAGCGTATTTTGTAAAGTTCTTAGTTATTTTTATTTCTCTTAGCATATTGCTTTCTTTTGACATTTATTTCTCCTTTGTGGCTAATAGCCTTTGAAATATCTATTTACTGCTTTGACTATACCTTCAACCATAGCATTTTGGTAAGCATCGTCTTTTAAATTTGCAAGCTCTGATGAGTTTGTCATATATCCTAGCTCCAAAAGAGCTGCAGGCATTTTAGTTCTATTAAGTACTACTAGGTTTGCTCTTGGAATTATCTTTCTATCATTTGCTCCAGATGACTTTAGCATCTCGCTATGGAAAATCTGTGCCAAGGCTTTGTTGTCATCTGATGGATAGTAAAGCGTTTCTATTCCATTTGCGGCACTGCTTCCAGCTGCATTATGGTGTATGCTTATAAATAAGTCTGCATCGCTGTTGTTTGCTGCGGCTGCTCTATCTACTAATTCTATAAAAACATCAGTGTCTCTAGTTGTAATTATCTCATATCCTTCTTGCTTTAGTCTAGCAGAAAGCTTCTGAGAAATAATAAGGTTGAGTTCTTTTTCTGTAGAGCCTCCTGAAACTGCTCCCGGATCCTTTGCCCCATGGCCAGCATCTACAACTATAAGAGGCTTAGTTCTATTTTGCTTTGTAAATTTTATACCTATTTTAGAATTTATTCCATTCTCAGTAAGAGCATAATTTACTCTTTCCTTAAGCTTAAACTTAATCTTAGTATCTTGCCCTTGATTTATTACTTCTATAGAGGATATATTTCTATCATCTACATTTCTAATCTCTGGCTGAAGATTTGAAACGCTAGATGGAATAGTAAGCTCAACTACATTTGAAAACATATCAAAATTAACTGATGGAGCATTGTAAGACGAAAGAAGTCTAAGCTCAAATTTCGAATTAATTCTATCTGCGCTATACGTCATATTGGAATTCTTTGGCTTTTGAGATTTATAAGTCACATCAACTGAAGCAGGATTCTGCTTAATTTGAACTTCTTCTCTTTTAGTATCGTCTTTTAATTTTAAGGTTATTCTAAGCTTATTTTCTGAAGCATGATAATATGAGTTCATCTCTTTAATAAAAGCACTATTTGAATAAAATTTATTGGCATCTAAGCTAGAATTTATAGCTGCACCTTGAATATCTATAACTAGTCTTTCTGGATCAGATAGGAAAAAGCTAGAGCTACTAAGCCCACTAGTCCCAGTTATACTAAATATTTCATTGTCCATATTTTGCTGGACTAGGTTATAGGAAACCTGCTTGGCTAACGAAGTGCTAGTGTTTACTTGATTATTGCTGCCTTGTGGTGTACTTATAATATTATCCACATCTACTATAGGCAATTGATTCGAATTGTTATTTGAATCAACTGAATTATTATTGGAATTATTTTGAACAACAGTAACTCCAGACAAATCTAAGCTTCCAAGTATATCATCCGTATTTACTACAGTGTCAGCCGGAAATAATGCGTCATTAACATGCTCTCCTGATTTTGAAATCAAGTTAGTGCTGTTGTTTGCCGCATTATAATTTACGGTAAGCGAAAATTCATCAGCTATAAATTTAAGCGGAACCATAGTCCTACTATTTACTATTATAGGCGAAACCTTATCAGGAAGTGTCTTGGATTTGCCATTTACTTTAGCAGTAGAGCTGTTTATTTTTAAAACTATAGTTTTATCTGATTTTTTTATAGTCACCTCTTCTGTTTTTGCATTCCAAGAAATTTGAGCTCCTAATTTTTCTGTAACTAGCTTTACAGGAACTAAAGTTCTAGAATCTATAACAAGAGGTGGAACTTCTCCACTAGATACTGTAAGTGGAGCAGAATCTACACTTACGTTTGCAAGAGCAATTTTTTGAGTCTTGCCTCCCACTATGAACTTTCCGTATTCAATTTTGGGAGCTCCAAAAGAAACAGATGGTATCAAAAGCCCTAGGGCTAATGTTAAAGCTATGTATTGTTTGAAACCTTTTTTCATCTTAATATCCTCCTACTTCAAACCAAAGCAGCCAAAAGCTAAAATATGCTAAATATTTTTTAATATATTTAGCATATCACGTTATAGTTTAAAAATTCAACTCTACTGAGGTATTGTAATTTATTCTTAATACTTTTTATACTACCTTGTAAAGTTCATCTGACTTTGGAGGCAAAACACTTGAATAAATTCCATCTTCAAAAATCACTACAGCTTCATCCTTTGAAAGCTCTCCTATTTTTGAAAGCCTTATATTCGATAAAGCAAATGCTTGTTCTATGGCCTTTGAAGAATGAGCCTTAGCAACAATAAGCATGCTTCCGCTGGAAATAAGTCTAAGAGGATTTATATTATAAAAGTGGCAGATTTTCTTTGAAGTTTCAGATAGTGGCATCGAGCTATAATCAAGCTTTGCTCCAAACCCTATCATTTCACAGGTTTCCCATACAGCCCCTAAGACTCCACCCTCTGTTATATCATGCATTATGCATTCATAGTCTCTAGCTAGCTTCGAGTCCTCAACAACACTTAGATTTCTAGAGTAATCTTCAAGCGTTTTATTATCTTCTTCACTTAGAAGCTGTGATAGCTCTGAGGATTTTTCTAAAGCTATTATATGAGTTCCTTCCATTGCTATGTCCTTTGTAACATATATATAATCTCCAGCTTGAAATACTGGTACATTTTCAAAATGAGCTTTTGACAACAGCCCAAGCGCTGTGACAGAAATTATCATTTTATTTACTGCTGAGGTCACTTCTGTATGCCCTCCTATAATTTGAACGTCTTTAGCTCTTGCACTTTCATATATATCCTTCATGACTAGTTTTATATCTTCATCAGTCGTTCCTAGTGGGCATAAGATAGTTACAGTAATGGCAAACGGAGAAGCTCCTGAAGCCGCTATATCATTTAAATTTATATCCACAGCTAGCCTTCCTATATCCTCTTTAGCGGCTGTAATAGGATCTGAGGATATAGATATCATACTTCCCTTTGAATCAATTACAGCACAATCCTGCCCTATATACGGATGAGTGAGTACTTCTTCTCTAAAATTTTTAGTATATTCAAAAACCAATTCTTTAAGTTGCTCTATAGAGAGCTTTCCTTCATCTAAAATATTCATTCAATTACTCCTACTATAAGTGATTAAAAAGCTTTTAATTTAATATAGTAATCTAAAAATTACTTGAAACTAAATAAATTTAATAGTGCTAATTATTTTACGCCAAATTAATTATACACCATTTATCTTTCGTTGTGTTTTTAATTAAGAAGTCCAGTATTTAAAGCAACAAAATAAAGAAGCGACCTAGGCCGCTTCTTTATTTATAAAAAATTTTTAATTATTTTTCGATTGTAGCGTTGTGATAGAACACAAATCCTAGAGGTGAGAAGTGAACACCTTTAACATAAGATTTTAGTAGTGTTGGTTTTGTGTAGTAGTAGATAGGCATAGTGATGTTTGCATCCATCATTAGCTTTTCTGCTTGTAGCATAAGAGCGTCTCTATCTGCTCCTTCAGCTTTTTTAGAATCAGCGATTAACTTGTCATACTCATCGTTGAACCAGTCAGCATCGTTGTTTCCTGAGTTTGATAACCACATATCTAGGAATGTCATAGGGTCAACATAGTCACCAATCCAACCATGTCTAGCTATAATGAAGTCTCCTTGAGTTCTTGTCTCTTGGAATACTTTCCACTCTTCGTTTCTAAGTTCTACATTGATTCCTAGGTTTTGTTTCCACATTTCTTGGATAGCTTCAGCTATTGCTTTATGAGCTTCAAGAGTGTTGTACATAACTTCGATAGTTGGGAAGCCTTGTCCATCTGGATATCCAGCTTCAGCAAGAAGTTTCTTAGCCTCTTCTACGTTAGCAGTTGCAGGGATACCAAAGTCTCCGCCTTTTTCTCTAAAGTCACTACCATCGCTTAGAGTCATACCTGATGGTACGAATCCAGATGCAGGTTTTTGTCCACCTTTTGTTACTACGTCAACGATAGCTTGTCTATCTATTGCAAGAGTTAAAGCTTTACGAACCTTAGGATCGTTAACTGGCTCTTTAGTAGTATTAAATACATAGAAGTAAGTTCCTAGGTAAGGCTGAATTTCGAAATCTTCATGAGATTCTTGAAGAGTAGGAATTTGATCTGTAGGAATATGCTCTAGGTAATCAATCTCACCAGACTCATATGCAGACATTCCAGTTGATTCTTCAACTATCATGTAGAAATCTATACCATCTAATTGAATGCTATCAGCATCATAATAATTTTCATTTTTAACAACTTTTAATACGTCATTATGGCTCCACTCAACAGCTTTGAAAGGTCCATTACTGATGTAAGTTTCCATGTTTAGAGCCCATCCTTCTGGATCAGCTTCAACTATGTCTTTTCTAACTGGGAAATATGTTGGGAATGCTGTAAGCTCTAAGAAGTATGGAGTAGGTGACTCTAAAACAACTTCTAAAGTCTTGTCATCAATAGCTTTAACTCCAACCTCATCTATTGTAGCTTCGCCACTGTTAAACGCTTCTCCACCTTTTAAGTAATACATTTGGTATGCATACTCAGCAGCTGTAGTTGGGTCAAGTGCTCTTTTCCAAGCAAACTCGAAATCTTGAGCTTTTACTGGCTCGCCATCAGACCATTTTGCATCTCTTAACTTAAATGTGTAAGTAAGTCCATCTTCTGAAACTTCCCAGCTCTCAGCCATACCAGGGATTGCTTTTTCATTTTCGTCAGTTCTGCAAAGACCTTCGAAAACGTTAACTAGGAATATTGCTCCATCAACCGCAGTGTTTAGTGCTGGGTCGATAGTTTGAGGATCTGCCCCTAAGTTATGTCTAACAATCTTTGGTTCAGTAGACTCACCTGCAGCCTCGTCGCCGCCTTCAGCAGCTTGATTTCCGCCACAACCTGCAAGAACAGAGAATCCCATTAATGCAGTTAGTGTTAACGCGATTAATTTTTTCTTCATTTTTTTCCCTCCTTAGTTTTTAGTGCTAACCTTTGTTTAGCTCTATATAATCTACGGATGTAAAAAAATTACATCTATAGAAAATATCATATAAAAAAACCTTTTATTCTATAATATCTGATTTTCTAGAATTTTCAAACTTTTTTTAGAAATATGAGGAATTTTTTTTATAAAGTTTATTTTTTATGAAGATGACAAGCACACATTCTGCCTGGCGCAATTTCTACAAACTCTGGTTCTTGCTCTTTACATATATCCATAGCGTATTGGCATCTAGTTCTGAATCTGCATCCTGAAGGAGGATTCATAGGGCTAGGTACATCGCCAGTAAGGATGATTCTCTTACTGTTTTTAGAAATATTTGGATCAGGTACTGGTACTGCTGAAAGTAGTGCCTGAGTATATGGATGCTGAGGTGAGTTGTATAAATCATCTGCAGGTCCAAGCTCAACCATTTTACCAAGATACATAACCCCTATTCTGTCAGAAATATGCTTAACCATAGAAAGGTCATGGGCAATGAATAAGTAGGTTATATTTCTTTCTCTTTGTAAGTCTTCAAGCATATTTACAACCTGTGCTTGAATAGATACGTCAAGAGCTGAGATAGGCTCGTCGCAGATTATGAAATCTGGCTCAACAGCAAGGGCTCTAGCTATACCAATTCTTTGTCTTTGTCCTCCTGAAAACTCATGAGGATAACGAGTGGCATGGTCAGGGTTAAGTCCAACATCGTGAAGCAGCTGGTGAATTTTTTCTAATCTTTCTTTACCTGAAGCTAGCTCATGAATATCTAGTGGCTCTCCTATGATATCTCCAACTGTCATTCTAGCGTTTAATGAAGCGTATGGATCTTGGAATATCATTTGTATTTTTTTTCTATATGGCTTTAATTCTTTTTGTGATAATCTTCCTATTTCAGTTCCTTTATAAATAATTTCACCTGAAGTAGGCTCATACAGTCTGATTATTGTTCTTCCAGTTGTAGATTTTCCACAGCCAGACTCTCCAACAAGTCCTAATGTTTCTCCACTTCTTATAGCAAATGATACATCATCCACTGCTTGTACATTTTGAGTAGTTCTCTTAAAGAAGCCTTTGTGTACAGGGAAATATTTTTTAAGGTTTTTGACTTCAATCAATACTTCTGCATCTTTATTTATCATTAAGCTTGTCCCTCCTTATTCATATTTCCGTTGATTTCAGGCACACTAGGTGCATCTGGATGAAGTAGATGACACATAGATCTGTGCGTAGGGCTCATCTGAGTATACTCTGGGCTTTGCTCCATACATATTCTCATAGCAAAATCACATCTTGGTGCAAATGGACAGCCTTTTGGTGGTTTAAGTAAATCTGGAGGCGTTCCATCGATTGGAATTAATCTTTGCTTATCAGATTTCTCTGTTATCTTAGGAATTGATTTAAGTAATCCCAATGTGTATGGATGCTTAGGGTTATAGAAGATTTCTTCGCTGCTTCCCTCTTCCATAATAAGACCACCGTACATTACTATTATTCTACTGCATACATCTACAACTACTCCAAGGTCGTGAGTTATAAGGATGATAGATGTATTTAATCTATCCTTAAGGTCTTTCATAAGCTCAAGTATTTGGGCTTGAATAGTAACGTCTAGCGCTGTTGTAGGCTCATCAGCTATTAGAAGCTGAGGCTCACAAGAAAGTGCCATAGCTATCATAGCTCTTTGTCTCATACCACCTGAAAACTCGTGAGGATATTGCTTTATACGTTTTTCAGGACTTGGAATTCCAACTAGTCTAAGCATTTCTACAGCTTTTTTTCTAGCTTCTTCTTTAGAAACCTTTTGGTGCTTTATTATAGCCTCCATTATTTGGTCTCCGATAGTGTAAACTGGATTAAGAGAAGTCATCGGGTCTTGGAATATCATTGAAATTTCATTTCCTCTTATGCTTTGCATCTCTTTATCAGTTTTTGTAGCTAAATCTTCTCCATTGAAAAGTATCTGTCCATCTATTATCTTACCTGGATTAAGCAGTAATTTCATTACAGAAAGAGAAGTAACAGATTTACCTGAACCTGACTCTCCAACTATACCTATAGCCTCTCCCTTTTTAAGGTGAAAGTCCACCCCTCTTATAGCTTTAACCTCTCCAACATGGGTAAAGAAGGATGTTTTTAAATTTTTAACATCTAACAAATTTTCTGATGACATATACATTCTCCTCCTTTACTTACGCATTTTTGGATCTAGAGCATCTCTAAGTCCATCGCCTAAAAAGTTAAAAGCAAGCATTGTTAACGATAGTGCAAGTGCTGGGAAGAATAGGTGATGCGGATATAGCATAAAGCTACCTAGAGCATCGTTAGCAAGTACCCCCCATGAAGCTTTAGGAGCAGATACCCCAAGTCCTATAAATGATAGGAAGGCTTCAGTAAATATTGCACTTGGAATTGACATTGTCATTGTAACTATAATTGGTCCCATTGCATTTGGAACTAGATGCTTAAATAGTATTCTTGAGTCGCTAGCGCCAAGTGTTCTAGCTGCCATAACATATTCCTGCTCTTTTAGAGAAAGAATCTGCCCTCTAACTATTCTCGCCATACTAATCCAGTATGTAGTACCTATTGCTATAAGAATACTTTTCATACCTGCTCCTAGCCAAACCATAAGCAGGATAACGTATAATGTTAGTGGAATAGTATAAAGAATATCAACTATTCTCATCATTAGGTTGTCAGTTCTTCCACCTACATAACCTGAAATACCGCCGTATACAACTCCAACTACTAGATTGATAATAGAAGCTGCTATACCAACTGTAAGTGAAATTCTCGCTCCGTAGATTACACGAATAAACAAATCTCTACCGTGCTTATCTGTACCAAATATATGCTCTGCAGTAGGGCTTTGATTAGCATTCATAAGATTCTGGTCAGAATAGCTGTATGGCCAGAACATAGGCACAAATATTGCAACCAAAATTAAGAATACTAGAAAAATCAATGAACCCATTGCAACCTTATTTCCTTTTAATCTTCTCCATACGTCTTGCCAGTAAGTCATAGATGGTCTTACTATCTTATCAGCATCTCTTTCTGCTTTAGAAAGCGGTTGCCATAAATCTTGAGCATTTTTTAATTGTGTATTTTCCATAATCCGCCTCCTAATCTTCGTCTATTTTTATTCTAGGATCGATAACTCCATAGACTAAGTCTACTATAAATACCATTACTACTAGAATTGCTGCATAGAATATTGTAACACCCATGATTACTGTGTAGTCACGGTTACTGATACTCTCAACGAACATTCTTCCCATTCCAGGGATAGCGAAAATCTTTTCTATAACAAACGATCCAGTTAATATCCCTGCCGCCATAGGTCCTATATATGTAACTATTGGTATAAGTGCATTTTTAAGTGCATGCTTGAAAACTACAACGCCTTCGCTAAGACCTTTCGCTCTAGCAGTTCTAATATAGTCCTGCTGAATAACCTCAAGCATAGATGAACGTGTTAATCTTGCTATAAACGCTACTGAGTATGCTGCAAGTGCAAATACAGGCATTACCATATGTTTCGGTGACGCCCAGCGTGAAGTTGGCAAGACCTTAAGCTTCACCCCAAATACATAAATCATAAGTGCTGCTAGCACAAAGCTCGGTATCGTTACCCCTAATATCGCAAAGAGCATTACAAAGCTGTCTAGCCAGGTTCCCTGTTTTAGTGCCGATATAACTCCTATCGGTACCCCTATAAGTAAAATTACTGCGATTGCAATTCCACCAAGCTGAGCTGAAACCGGGAAATAATCTCCTATCATTCCACTAACATCTCTACCTTTGTACTTAAATGATGGGCCAAGGTCTCCTTGAGCAACACCTTTTAAATAATCGAAATACTGTGTACTAATAGGATCATTTAGATTATACTTTTCCGCCAAAGCTCTTTCTATTTCTGGTGGAAGTTTCTTTTCAGATGTAAATGGTCCTCCTGGAACAAGGTGCATCATTATAAATGTGAACGTAGTAATTACAAATAATGTTATTACCATTGATCCAATTCTTTTCAGAACATATCTTCCCATTTTATCACTCCTTTTCTAAACATTTGTAAAATTGAATGAAACTTTTCCTCAAGAATCATTGTTAAAAATTATTATATGCATAAGATTTATTTATTTCAATAATATTACAGCAAATCAAATTTTAACTTTATTTAACATTTTAAAACTGTACTTGAAAAATGAACGTTCTAAGGTGACATTCATTATCGTTTATCGTATATTAAAATATAAACTCAAACAAAAGCTTAATTTTTAATATTTTCACAATTTATCAACAATTGTTGTTTGTTAATTAAAAATTATAAAATATAAAAATAAAATTATATGTCTTTAAATGGCGTACATATTGTTTTGTTAAAAAAAGCCACAAATGTTAAGTTTTGTTAACATTTATGGCTCAATATTTAGATTCTTTTAAGCTTTCTTAAAGATTGTAAAGCTCATTCCATATTATATTATCTATTTCTAATTTCAATTGACTTATCTCCAAAGCGTTGCATATCTTGGAATTAGTGATTTTTTGCGCTCTATACGCTATTTCTAGCTTTTTATCCTCGCTTATATCTATAACAGGCATTTCACTTAGAGGTCTTTGGTATAGCTCTAGATATTTTCCCTTCTTTTTGCCCACATGTCTTAAATAAAAGTCAGTGAAGGAGCTGTTTAAATAGCCTAAAATAAAAAATGGATTTTCTTTAATGTCTGTAATATAATACACATCCGCACTAGCGTAAAGCTCCTCATTGGAATATGCAAAGCTCGGATAAAGGGCTCTTTGGGGTGATACTATCTTTTCCCCTGTAAATATCTCCTTACGTCTTGGCCACTGCAAATGATAGTATGGAAGCTTTCCTAGCATAGATTCTCTTCTTTTATTTAGTATAAATTCAAATTTAGAAAGATGCCTTATAGCCTTTTCCTTATCAGCATCACTCATTTTGTTAGTAGAATAAAACAAAAAGTACTTCGGCTTTTTTATTGAGTAAGCGGTGATGTCTGAATTTTTGTAGAAGCTTACTAAGCAAGAGCATACATTTATATACTCGCTAGCTTCTTTTTCATTTAAAACAAATATCCCATCACCTATCTTTATATTCATATCAGCTTCGTTATCAATTTGTTCTTTCAAAACACTTAGGTTTTTATTTGTTACCCTGTCCGCTCCGCTTACTATGCCTTGATTAATAGCTGCAAGCTCTCCTAAAGTCGATTTTGTATGCTTCTTTATTTTTTCAAAAATACCCTGTGTCTTTTTAGATATGAAATTAAAGTACGGGGAATAGGTCATACAAAATTCACTAGAAACACAGCTTTTAATAAAATCTGATTGCTTCTCTTTTGATATAGAAATTTCAGGTTCAGGGCTCATATTTATGTCATCTAAAATATTTTTTAAGATTTTGCCTAAGTCATTTTTGGTTTCATTTATAAGGTAGTAAGAAAACTCTGCTGTTTTTTTCTTCTGAAGAAAAAAAATCAAGCTGTGGTGACCTGCCGCATCTTTAAATGCTCTAAGCTCTCCAAAATCAATTATATCTATAAAGCTAGCTCTAGCTCTAATAGCTTCTCTTAATTTTGAAGCTGAATCTGCCCTAGTCCAATAGGCTGGGGTTATCATAGCTAAAATTCCATCTTCATTTAATAGCTCTAAAGATTTCTCAATGAAAAAGTAAAAATAGTCCATGCCTTTTTCATAATATTTTTGCCCAAACTCAGTAGCTCTTATTTTAGAAAACACAGCTCTATTTCCCTTTTCTCCTATATAAGGAGGGTTGCCTATTATAAGGTCAAAGCCTTGTTCATTAAAATCAGTCAAATAATCTTTGCACTTAAGATTTAGGCTATCCGCATAGCTTATCCCAGCCTTTTTTAAGTTGTCTTTAGCAAGCTCAATAGCCGATGCTTCTATATCTATCCCAATAAAGTTAGTTTTTAGGAACTCACTTAGCTTATAGCTTTTTATATACTCTTGCTCCAAAGCTTGGAATATTGCTATATCAAAGCTTGCACCTCCTATACAAGGATCCAGTATCTTTGCAGCTTCGATAGATTTATTTTTAGATTCAAAGGAATCACTTAAAAGCTTTAGGCTTCTTCTTACCATAAAATTTGAAATTTTATCATCAGTAAAAACCATTCCTAGACTTTCACGCTCGGCAGTACTTAGCTTAGGTGGATAAATAATCCTAACTCACCTACCTTTCTTGTGATTCTAAAAGTTTGGCAAGGACCTCTTCCTTAGTTTCAAGCTCTAGAAGCTTTTTAAATACCTCTTCATTTATTACTGCAACACCTAAAGCTATAGCTTTATCTAGCTTTGAGCCTGCTTCTTCGCCTGCTATAACTGCAGTTGTATTTTTGCTAACCGATGAGGATGTCTTTCCCAGTCTTTCTTCTATTAATACTGCCGCTTCATCTCTTTTTAGCGTTTCTAAGGTTCCTGTCAGCACAAATTTCATACCTTCAAATATAGGCTTTTGCTGACTATTTTTTTTATCAACGCTCATGGAAACTCCAGCTAGTTTTAGTCTTTCAATTAAATTTAAGTTTTCCTCAACTTTAAAAAACTGAAAAATGCTTTGAGCCATCTTTTCTCCTATTTCATCAATTTGAAGTAGTTCTTCTACTGAAGCCAGTTTAATCTGCTCTATATCAGAATATACAGCTGCGAGAGTTTTTGCCGCCTTAGTTCCAATATATCTTATCCCTAGCCCTATCAGCAGTCTATCAAGCCCTGCTGTTTTGGATTCCTCTATAGACTTCATTAGATTCGAAACAGATTTCAAGCCCATTCTTGGCAAAGCCAAAACTTCATCTGGATTAAGATAATAGATATCAGCCATATCCCTTATTAGTCCAGCTTCATATAGCTGAATTACTATAGCCTCTCCTAGCTTATCTATGTCCATAGCTGATTTTGATACAAAATGAATTATTCCTCTTTTTATCTGAGCTGGACAAGTAATATTAGGGCATTTTAAAGCGGCCTCTCCTTCAACTCTAACTGTAGGAGTATGGCACTCAGGGCAGGTCTCAGGCATTTTAAACTCGCATTCTAAACCTGTCCTTTTACTTTTATCAACTTCATATACCTCTGGGATAATATCTCCAGCCTTTTGAATGTAGGCCCAGTCCTTTATCTTTATATCCTTCGCTTTTATGAAGTCCTCGTTATGAAGAGTAGCTCTGCTAACTGTAGACCCAGCAATCCTCACAGGAGTCAAAATTGCAGTTGGCGTAATAGTACCTGTTCTTCCAACTTGAACGATTATATCTTCTATCTGAGTGAGCTGTCTTTCCGCTGGAAATTTATAAGCGATAGCCCACCTAGGAGCTTTAGCTGTCTCTCCAAGCATTGCTCTTTGAGCTAGATCATTTACTTTTATAACTATCCCGTCTATCTCAAAATCAAGCTCATGCCTTTTGTCATGCCAAACTGATATTTCGTCCCAGACAGCTTCCATCGAGGAATAGACATTTCTCATAGGACTTACTTTTAGTCCAAGAGCTTTTAAATATTCTAAAGCTTCACTATGAGTATATATATCCTTATCTATTATTTCTTGTAAATTAAATATAAATATATCAAGTGGCCTTTTAGCTGTGATGTTTGAATCAAGCTGCCTAAGCGAACCTGCGGCTGCATTTCTAGGATTTGCAAATAAGGCCAGCCCATTTTCTTCTTGTTGTAAATTGAGCTCTTTAAATTTTTCCTTAGGAATATAGACTTCTCCTCTTACTACTAAAGATACTTCTTCCTTTAGCTTCATAGGTATTGATTTAATTGTCTTTAGATTTTTTGTTACATCCTCTCCGACTACTCCATCCCCTCTTGTTGCTCCTACTTTGAACTTTCCTTTTTCATATGTAAGTGCAACTGACAGTCCATCTATTTTAAATTCCAAAACATACTCAGGCTTTGGTATCATTTGCCTTACTCTTGAATCAAAATCTAGTAAATCCTGCTTTGAAAACGCATTTGAAAGCGACATCATCTGAACGCTGTGGCGTACCTGGTCAAATTTCGATAGAGCCTCTCCACCTATTCTTTGAGTGGGTGAATCTTCAGTAATATATTCTGGATATTTTTCTTCTAAAGCAATTAATTCCTTCATAAGCATATCAAAATCTGCATCAGAGATTTCCGGACTATCCTGAACATAATAAAGTATGCTGTGATGCTCAATGTGCTCTCTTAGCTCATTAATTTTATTATAAATGTCTTTTTCATTTATAGATTCGGCCATGAATATCACCTCTGCTATTTTATTTTTCTTCCTTTTCCAAAGCTTCCTTTAGCTTCTTTGCAGCTTCCTCTGGATATATACTGTTAATATAAATTCCTGTACCAAGTTCAAAGCCTGCATTTCCAGAAAGTCTAGGGTTTATTTCGAAATGATAGTGATAGTATATTTCTCCAGATTTCATAGTTTTTGGAAGTGCATGCAAAAACATATTGAAAGGAAAATCTCCAAGCTCTATATACATGGCTTTAAAGCAAAAGTAAAGAGCTTTTGCCAATTCATCTATATTGTCTTCCGTTTCAAAATAAGGAAGGTGTTTTTTGGGAAGTATCCAGGTCTCGTACTTATACTTAGGGGCAAATGGGCAAATAACTGCAAAGTGCTCATTTTCATATATGAGCCTTTCCTTTTTGCTTAGCTCAAGCTCTAGTATATGGCAATAAGGACAGGAGTGAGTTTTATCAAAAAAAGTTTTGGAGCCTTCTACCTCATACTTTACAAAATCTGGAACAGAATTTAGTCCTATAAGCTGGCTATGAGGATGAAACAATGAAGCTCCAGCTAATTTTTGATGATTTTTGAAAAAGCTCACATATTCTATATCCTTATTGCTAATTATAGCCTTATATCTTAAAACCATCGCCTCAATAAATATTGTAAAGTCCTCTAGGTTCATGGTAAAGTAATTCGTATTATGAAAAGGCGACTCAACTATAACCTCATGAGTGCCTATACCACTGTATTTTTCATATATTGAGTGTGGCTTTGAGCTTTGCATATTTTCATCATCCATGCTTTTTATGGCTGGAAATTTGTTTGGAAATACCCTTACCTTCCAATCTTCACTATCTGGAACCTTTAATATTTCCTCTGGTGTAGCTGATTCATTGCCCTTGCAAAAAGGACATTTTTGCACATAGTCAAGTTCTGACATAGGATTAACCTCTTTAGCTAAATTCCATAAGTCAGTTGGCCTTAAATCTCTTTCTACAGCAAAAATTACATGTCTTCCTGTTATAGGATCAATTCTTATCTCCGACAACTAATCACCCCAATTATTTTTAATAATTAATTTAGTAACCCCTCTTTATATCTACTACATTCTTTAAAGGTTTATTTTGAATAAATGCTTTTAAATTTTCATAAATCAAATTAAATCTTCTATTATCTCTTTGCTCTGATATCCATGAATTATGAGGTGAAATAAATACGTTATCCATCTCCCAAAGTTCACTTTCAGAGCTTAGAGGCTCCTCTTCAAAAACGTCTAAAGCCGCTCCAGCTATAGTTTTAGATTTTAGTGCCTCAGTAAGAGCTACTTCATCTATGACATTTCCTCTTGAAACATTGATTAGCATAGCAGTATTCTTCATCCATGAAAGCTTCTCTTTATCTAGAAAATGATTAGTCCTTTCAGTAAAAGGAAGTACCATTACAAGATAATCCGCTTGCTCAATAGCTGTTTTTACTTCCTCTAGAGCATAAACCTTATCAAAATAAAGTGTATCAGTTCCTTTTGTATTTACTCCTACTACATTCATTTCAAATCCTTGAAGCCTTTTTGCCGCTTCACTAGATATAGTTCCTGTACCTAGAAATGTAACCGTCTTTCCATATAGCTCTGTGAGTTTAGAATCTAGCTTCCATTTCTTTTCTTTTTTATTATCCCAAAACTTTACAGCTTTTCTTGAAAGCATAAGAAGGTTCATAACTATCCATTCACCCATAGGTATGGAATATCCACCTCTGTTGTTTGACAAGGTGATAGATTTATTTAGGATATCCTCTTTCGGTATAAAATCAAAGCCTATGCTAGATAGCTGAATCAGCTTAAGATTTGGAAATTTCGTTATGTCTAGTCTATCAAAAGGATTGTAGCAACACATAACCTCAGAATCATAAGGCACCTGCTCAGGAGTAAATCTGCCTTCATCAATAATCTCAACTTCATAACCTAAAGCTCTGATACTATCCATTTTCTCTTTTCCATAATCATAAGTAAATAATACCTTCATAATATCTCTCACCCTTTCTTTGATACAATAAAGTTTTTATTTATTATTTAAGCCAAGGCTGTATCTTCTACTAGATTTTTAGCCCATTTGTTTGAAAGAACTCTAGGAAGTCCTACTATAGTTTTAAAAAACTCTTCAAAACTAACCATAAGCACTATAAAATGAATCGGAAGCTTAAACCAAAGAGCCCCTAAAAAAGCCATCGGCACGCCTATAAGCCATACTCCACCCATTTCTAAAAACAAGGCATATTTTGTATCTCCACCACTTCGTAAAATACCTATAATCAAAGCTGTATTAAAAGTAACAAATGGAGAGAAAAAACATTTTACTAGCAAAATATTTCTAACGCTTTGTTCTAAATTAGGTGTAACTCCAAACCATGTATTTACTAAAGGAATACTAGTATATAAAAGTAATCCCACTCCTGCTCCTATGGAAAAAGTAATCACACAAAATCTCTTAGCATACCTAATTGCTATTTCATCTCTTCCTGCCCCTAGCTCACTTCCAAGCATAACTGCGCAAGCATTTCCTACTCCCATTGAGCCTACCATAAATATGTTCGAAACCGTATTTGCCACCTGAACTGCTGCAATAGCTGTAGTTCCTACCCTAGAATAAGCTACAGAATACATTATAGTTCCAAGCGACCACATCATTTCATTTATAATAACTGGAGTTGCTGTAACATAGTATTTTTTTAGAAAATCCTTGTCAAATGCCATCAGCTCTTTAATATTAGCGGCAAGAGGATGAGCTTTATCTCTATATATTATTAGTATCATTAGAAATAGCTCTGTAAATCTTGCAATTGCTGTGGCTAGTGCAGCTCCGCTAACTCCCATCTCAGGAAATCCAAATTTACCAAATATAAGCAAATAGTTAAGTCCAGTGTTAATTAATAAAGATATTGAGCTTACTATCATAGGCATATTTGCTTTTTGGACACTTCTGCAAGAAAATCCATATGCAAAGCTTATTGCCGTAACTACATAACTAATGCCTATTATTCTTAGATATGATACCCCAAGCTCCATAACCTCACCCTTGGCATCGAATACCATCATGATATATTTAGGAAGCACTATAGCTACAAATGAAAATATTAGTCCAATAATAGCCACAGCTATGATGGCGAATCCAAGTGTGGATTTTATTTTAGCTATATCTTTTTTACCCCAATATTGAGAAATAAAAATACCAGCACCTGAGCAAATACCAAAGGAAATTAGCATAAAGAAAAAGAACAGCTGATTTGCCATTCCTACAGCGGCAAGAGCATTCTCACTGACTCTGCCTATCATCAATATATCTATCATGTTAAGAGAAGAACTGATAAGATTTTGAATGGATATCGGTATAGCTATGGCAAGCATGGTTTTAAAAAATGTTTTGTCGAATTTTGTTTTAGTCGATGTCATAATTTGTTATTTCTAAACAGGTAAACTAGTTTAGTCCTTTCTTTTTTAATCTTCTAAAGAATATGTTACATTATAACAAAAAATATTGCACTAATTTTATACCACATATAAATTTAAATAATCTGGAATGAAAAAAACTAAGCAGCCACTGGCTGCCTAGTTAATATCAATAAGAAAGAATTCACTTTTTCCCAAAGCTTTGATTAAAAGACTTTCAGAATCTTTAGTTCTAGCTGAATCCCTGCTGTTTAATATATGTCTGTTTATATCTAGTTTCCCATCCAATAGAAAAATAAAAGTTTTTCTTCCTTCAGTAGGAGTATATTCCAGTGTTTTTCCGCTGTCTAGTATGCTAAGATAAAAGTTCACATCCTGTCTTATATGGCAAAGTCCATCATCCTTGCCAAAAATCTTATATAAGCAGTTTGCCGCTTTTTCTTTATCAATGCTCAGCTTATCATATCCAGCTTTATTTTCATAACTATTAGGAGAAAACCAAAATTGTAAAAACTTTAATGGATATTCTTTAGATGCATTTTTCTCGCTATGCTCTATACCATCACCTGCATGAAGTATTTGAAACTCTCCCGTGTTAACATGAGTGGTTTCGTTTGATACATTATCTAAGTGGGCTAACTCTCCCTCTAGAACATAGGTTATAACTTCCATATAATGAGTCGGATGCATATTGAAGCCTTTTGCTGGACTTAATACCTCTTCATTGAAAACCAAAAGATTGCCAAAATCATTGTTTTCCTCATCATAATAATCTTGAAAGGAGAAGGTTAAATATCCTTTAAGCCAGTCTCTGTCTACATAATGTCTTTGATCTGATGTTACAATATTAAGCACAAGCAACACTCCTATATCCATATCAAGATTTGAGTTCTCTACATACTAATGATATCAGATTAAGTCATATAAGTGAATAATCAATCTGTACTAGATAAAATAATTCACTACATAAAATCTCCTATTATCGGAGCAATGATTTGTGCAACAGAACTATCTACTATACTAAACTCCTTGAATCTAACTGGAGCGCACATATAAAGCACCCCTTTTTTCTTGCCTTTATGAATTATCGGTGTAGATAATACACTATCCCATTCTGGCATACCAGTAAGCTCATCCAGCTTGGAAACTTGCTCCCAATCTGTCAAATAAAGGCTTTTTTCCTCATCATAGCAGGTTTTGACAATATTTAGGTTTATTTGATTTTCAAACCCATGCTTGATTACGAAGGTTCCTTGTGAGGTTCCCTTAATTAACGATTCTATTTCAGAGTCCTCGTACTTAATTATAAAGAGCTTTTCCGCCTCAAAATATTTGAGCACATCTAGAATGTACTTATCAAACACCTCTGTATCACCATCGCTTGTTTTTATTAGATTAATCGAGTTGACAAACAGGTTTGAGCGCTGATGATTTTCGCCAAATATAGACGCAATTATATTTTCTTTTTTCCTGTCAAAAATCTCAGAGTTATTTAAAGTATTATCCCAAATACACACTTTATTACGCCCTGAATCCTTTGCTTTGTATAGCGCTATATCAGCCTTGTTTATAAGCTCTTCCTCCCATACCCCATGCTCTGGATATGTGGATATACCCATACTTACAGTTATAGGCTTGCCTTCTAAATCCTTCAGCTCATTATACATTTTTTCTCTGATTCTATCAGCTATGCTATAGGCTTCTACAGCACTTGTGTGTTTTAGAACCAGTACAAACTCTTCCCCTCCATACCTTGCAAATAAATCAGAGCTTCTAATAGAGCCTTGAACTATTTTCGAAAACCGTTTTAAAGTAATGTCTCCAAAGCCGTGGCCAAAGGTATCATTTACAGATTTGAAAAAATCAATATCCATAATCACTAATGAAAACATAGATTTTTGCCCTTGAGCACTTTCAAGCTCATTTTTAATAAAAATATCAAAATATTGTCTATTGTAAGCTTGAGTTAGCTTATCAATTGAATATTTTAGCGAAAGATTATAATTATCTATAAAAGCAGAAAGTAAATTAATAAATTTTCCTATTTCCACATAAGACTCTTCAGTAAAGCTATTTAAAACCATTTTTGATTCTAAATAAACATATCCAATTATATTATTTCTTGTAAGCCTTCTGTCATTTAGCTGTAGATTGTCCGTGTATATAGGTATACACATAAATCCTTTAGCTTGCGATGGAAGAAGGCTTTTGAAAATAGAATCGCTATTTTCTACAAATTCCGATACTATAAGCTTGTCTTGGACTACATCCACTTGATTAAAAATCATTTCTAGCTCTTGAGTATCTCTTATGTCATTTACACTTGATATACAGTTTATTTCTTTATCCTGTCTTAGATAAATACCTCCAGTTTGAGCCCAGGTAATAGTCATAAGCTGCTTTAGTAAAAACTCTATATTTCCGATATTCGAGTATTTAAGATTCTCTATTATAGAATCTGTGCTCAGCTCATCTCTATCCCAGTTCAGATGTTTTTTCGCTTCATCTGTAAAGGTCTTATCTTTTAGTAATACTTTTAAAATTGCATTTTCATCAACTATAGCTTTTATGGATTCCACATTTGGATTATATATATCAATTTTTTCAAGCTCAGACAAATGTAAATCTTCTATTGATAATATCCTAGTTATAATACTTGATAGCATACTTCCCAAGAAGTTATCCAAATTCATTTCTTTATTAAAGCTGTAAATTTTATCCTTTAGCTTAATATAGTTTTCAACCAGATAGCTTACACCTATAAAATAATGCTTATTCTTTATATAGTCCTCACTCAAAATAAGATTAACTTGAAATAAAAGTCTCATGTCAAAGCTTGGATTTAAGTTAACTGCAAGCATTTCCATATAATCTGTTCTAGCATCAGTTGAATTAATATAATATTTCATATAATCTCTTATGTTTCTTGCTCTAATGCTTTCTTTTATATCTACATTGTCTAGAACCCATCCATAGATTTCGTTTATAAGCTCTGACTTAGAAAAGTATTTTGCTATAAGCCCTATATCCAAAAACCTTTTTACTGAATATGGATATCTAGAGAGCTCTTTAGTAACTTCAAATATCTCTCTAAGGGTTCTTTCTGCATCTTCGCTCGATTCAAGCTTATCAAGATTTGCAAATAAAGCTACAGCTTTTGAAGTAATTGCTTGGAAGCCCATTAGCTTTGTTTTTGAATCTGAAATTATCTTAACATGTTTTCTTACTATATCTTTATTTCCAGCATACATGTTAAGTACTGCTTTAATTTCATGATAAAACAAAATAGCTCTATCGTATTTTATATTCTCATCAAACAAATACTCAGCCTTTTTTATATAAACTCCAGCATTTGAAAAATCTAACATCTCAATCATAATATGAGCCATATAAATGTAAGCGTAGAAAACTAAATCCTTTTTCTTTAATGAAATGGATGCCTCTATGGATTTATTAAAATAATCGATTGCATCTTCATAATTTAAATTTCTAAGAACTGCTTCCCCTAAATTAAAGTTTGAAATAGCAACCTGAGGCATGAGCTTATTTGCTTCAGCAAAATCCTTCATCAGCTTGAAATAATGCATAGCATTCTGGTTATCAAGTAAATATTCAGAGTAGATAAAACCAAAGCTGTTATAGGTCTGGGCTATTCCCATCTTATCGCCAGTGTGAATGAACAAATCCAGTATTTTTTCATGAAGAGCTAGCAATTCTTCAGTTGAATAGCCCTCCTCGTGATAAATCACGCCCTTATAGTAAAGTACCCAAGCATAATGCTTCTTATATTTTCCTTGGCATAGCGTTTCTGCTGACTCTATCCATTTTTTTGCTGATTCATACTCGCCTATCTTAATTAAATACGAAAGCATTGAGATGTAATAATCAAGCTGAGCTTTAGTATTAGAATAGCTTTTTAGTGCTTTAGCTATCTCGGCTAGCGTAGCTTTTGCCAAAACAAAATCATTTAGCTGCATATAAACATCTGCTATTTTGTTTAAGGTTACTAATATAACTTTATGATTATTAATCGATTTTGCAATCATCAATGAATCCTTAAAATAATCATTTCCTTTAGACAGCATACCTTCTTTCAGGCATCTATTTCCTGCCTTTTGGTAGGTTATTATCTGCCTTGTATGGTCCTTGGATAAAACCGCCTGCTCTATAGCTTCTTTATCCATTTCAAACGCTTCAATAATAGACCCTGCTTTAAAATATTCTTCTGCCTTTTTTATAGCATATACACTAGCCTCTTTATGGCTTTTAGATTTCTTAAGATGGTAAATAAGCTCATCAAGCCGTCTTCCCTTTAATGATTTTTTCATGCTCATTGTATTTTGAGCCATCTGCTTATGCTTTAAAAGCTTTATATCTGCTGGTATACTGTCATATACCTTTTTCTTAAATACTCTATCCTCAAACTCATAATAATATCCATCGTCATTAAACTGAGTAATTAAAATTTTCGCTTTCACCAAATCCATCAAGCTATCCACTATATCGATGAACTTAATATCTGGTGAATACATTGTGGCTAAATCCTCAGCAGTTGATGGGTTTTTAAAAAGCGAAAGATTGATTATAGCCTCTTGCTGTATATAATTAAGTACTTCTAAGTATTTTTGAGGGCTTTCTAAGGATTCCTCAGAGATTTTGAGGTCATCGTATTTATCTGACTTAAAAATCCACTTTCCTGCATTATCAAGCTCGAGTATCCTCTGATCAATAAGCTCAAACAATATGTTTTTTACATGCTTGATATTTCCTATAGTGTCTTTATATATTCTAGTTGCTATGTCTATAGGATTGTAATCTATACACAAAATTGATTTAATTAGCTGAGTAGTTTCATCTATAGTAAGATTATTGAGCATATAGCTTTCAGTTTTTTCAAGTGGAATATTATCTTCTGACGTATATATTATCAGTAGCTTTTCCTTTAATTTTTTATCATACATCAAATATTTTATGATTTCGATTGAATCAACATCGGTTTCCTTTAAATCATCTATTATTATTGCAGAAAGCTGAGAATCAATAGCCGTTTTAATAAAGGTATTTATTTGAGAATAGCTAGTGTAATCATCCTTTTCACAGCTTCCACTTTTTAAAAATGCCTTTACCTTTTCGTATTTATTAATAATATCATAGCCTCTTTCAGCTAATATTTTGCTGACTACTGGGAGCATACTCTTGTATTTAAGTATGGGTCTGTCTTCATCAAAGCTAGCAAAAATATTTACACCATTTAGTGAAAGCTGCTTTCTAATATGCCTCAAGGTTTTTGTCTTTCCTGTATTTCTATCTCCCTTTATCTCATAAAGAAGTACTCCATAGTCTCCAGCCTTGAGGTTATTTACTCCTTTAAAAATAGAGTTCTTAATCGAGTCTCTAATTACAAGTCCAGGTTTTCTATCTATATAATAATTTTTATCTTCAAAAAGAAACTCATAATCCTTGTCGCAAAAGAAATTTATATCCTCTATTATTTGAGTGATAGACATGTATCGATCTAAATATCTATATGCAGTCATCTTGTCAATAACAGGTTTGATTTTATTCCCAAAATTTACTTCAAATGAAGGATTCTTTAATAGACTCTTAAGAACCATTCCCAAAGCATAAATAACAGATAAGATAGTAGTACTTTCTCCAGAATAAAGCTCTGGAGCTCTATACTTTAAATCTGCTCTTTGCTCGTGAGATGAAAAGCTTATATTTTCAATTTGAGTTAATAAAAAATCTTTAATTTTAATATTGTGATTGTCATCTAGATAAATATGCTCTGTTGAAGCAAAATCATAATAAAAGCCTCTTCTAATCATAAGCTCAAATATTCTCAGTATATCTATAAATTTATCTAATAAAATATCTGAATCTGTTTGTTCATATGAATAATCTAAAAATGAAGTATTATAGTCGAACTTCTCAACAACAAAATAGTAATTTGTCCTCTCTACAGGTTTTCTATCGATAGAAAACACCATATCCACATGCTCGCCTTTTACAATATAGGGATGCTTGATACTAGAATAGACTTGAAAATCAGATATGAATTTTTGCATAGCAAGGCTAGGCATCATTTGTGGCTTTACAATGAAAATTCTAAACGATGCCTCGTTTGGGTAGAGTATATCCTTTGCAACATGGCATGAAAATACTCTATTACTATATTCCGTCTCTAATATTCTGTATCTATTATTGATAATCTCCATACATTTCCTCATCCCAACTCACTATTTTGTTTAGGACCTTTATCCTAACTATAAGTATATCATACCATAAAATAAAAAAATATAAATAATTTTTACTAAATTGATATAATATACTTTTATCTAAATAGATTAAAGTTTTGTCTTAGGTACAAAAACCTCAATTGCTTCTTTTCTAACCTCTACTTCAATAGGAAGCATAGGTCCTTTTTCTCCATCTATGCTCATATTAACTTTCTCAGTTGAGCTAATTTTAAAATAATCTGACTTTAGAAGAAGTACACTATCACTTTTTAGATAGTCTTCTCCTCTCATCATCATAAGGAACATGTTTGCTATTTCTATAGGATTTCCTTCTCTAAGCACTAGCATCTCCATAAGTCCATCGGAAATATCAATCTGACTTTCAGAAAATACTCTTTTAAAGCTTCCTACATGGGTCCCATTTAGTATCATAACTAAATACGCATTCTCTTTGTAGATATCAGTGCCAGTATCTATTTCTAGTGGATAAGATTTTAAGCTTGCAAGCTCACTTAAGGCTTTCAAATAATATGCAAAGGGCCCTAGCTTTTGTTTTAGCTCTGGCTCAGTTTTAAAAGAAGCCTCAACAAACATCCCTCCTGCTAAGCTCGACAGGAAGCTGTGTTTTGAATTTACTATACCTACATCTACACTATAGCTATGTCCTTGGCAGATTATATCAATAGCTTTTTCCATATCCTCAGGGATATCTATATTATGAGTAAAATTATTGCAGGTTCCAGTTCCAAGAGTTCCGTATGGGAGCTTTATACCTTCTTTAATCATCCAGTTAGCAACATTTCCTATAGTTCCATCGCCACCTGCCCCTATAATCATATCTATATCTTTTCTATGCATAGCTTCTATTATTTTACTGTTATCTTCAGCTATTCTATACATATCTAAGAAAATGTCGTTTTCTTGAAATTTTTCAATTATCCTGTCAAGCTCTCTTGGAACAAGTCTATTTCCTGATAGTGGATTATAAATGAATAAGGCTCTTTTCATAACAGACCTCCTGATGATTTATTAATATCTTCTCATCTCATTTATTACCCCTAAAACCTTATCTATATCTGATTTATTAATATAATAATGACAAACAAATCTCATAAGCCCACCTTCAGCAGGATTGATTTTGATTCCATTTTTGAAGAAATTTTCATGGGTAAGCTGGGCTTCTAGTCTTTCATCTGTAATTTTAAAAAATACCATATTGATATCAAGAGCGTCCTTAATTACTTCAATTCCTTGAATTTTATCCAGCTCCTCTGCTAAATATTTAGCATTATCGTGATCTTCAATAAGTCTTAATCTCATTTCCTTTAATGATATTAAGCCTGCAGCTCCTAGCATTCCAACTTGTCTCATTCCACCACCTAGTAGCTTTCTTTTTTTTCTAGCTTTAGCAATAAATTCCTTGCTTCCTGCTAAAATTGAGCCTACTGGTGCACAAAGGCCTTTTGAAAGACAAAACATAACAGAATCAGTATATCTAAGCATGTCCTTTGCATCCACCTTTAAAGCCGTAGCGGCATTGAATACCCTAGCTCCGTCTAAATGCACAGGAATATCATGAGCCTTTGCAATAGCATAAATTTCTTGCATATGCTCAAGAGGAAGTACTGTTCCATCTGAATAAGCGTTTTCCATACATATAAGTCCTGTCTCTGGATAGTGGATATCATCTTCTCTTATAGCTTCTTTTACCATTTGAGGATTCATTTGTCCATTAATAGCTGGCATGCTTCTAAGCTGTACTCCAGCTATTACTGAAGCAGCTCCAACCTCATGCATAACTACATGACAATCGTGTGGAAGGATTACTTCATCTCCTCTATTACACCAAGTAAATATAGCCAATTGATTTGCGAAAGTACCACTAGGCACAAATAGTGCAGCCTCTTTGCCTACTAAATTGGCCGCGTACTCTTCTAGCTCCTTCATAGTCGGATCGTCTTCATAAACATCATCCCCAACTATTGCGTCCATCATAGCCTCTCTCATTCTCTGTGTAGGCTCAGTAACAGTATCACTTCTTAAATCGATATATTTCATTATAAAATCCTCCTTTAGCTTTCTTATATTATAATATTATACATTTTCTCATTATCAATAGAGCAATATATTCGTTGTATTAAAGCATCTTTATATTGTAGCCATTTACCTAATGACTACATAACTGTTAGTCCATAACTACTAGAAAAATTAGTGTTCCTCTTATAATAGTACTACAATTATATCTATTTTAGTATAATTATTAGGCTATGGGGAGAAATTTTAAAAAATATTTTTGACTAATTATTGACAACCACATTTATATATCGTAATATTAGAATATAACGAAATACAGGAGGAACAAATGAACAATTTTGATATGGATTTTAAACAACTGGAAGAAACCTCGGAGCTGTTAAAAGCACTAGCCCATCCGGTAAGGCTATGCATAGTAAGAGGACTTATTGGCAATGGTCCTTGCAATGTAAGTAATATGCACAGCTGTCTTAACCTGCCTCAATCAACTGTATCTCAACATGTATCTAAGCTAAAATCAGCTGGAATCATAAAAGGAGAAAGAAAAGGCACAGAGATTATTTATGAAATTTCAGACTCAAGAATAAAAAAGCTTGTAGAATGTATTTTTTAGTTTAAACTGCTAAATATTGGAAATAATTCCAATGTAAAATAATAATAAATCTATACCAAATTAATCGTTTTATTCGAATATGTAAATAATTAAATTAAATGGAGGTTATTATGAAAAAAATATTGATAGTTGGTGGGGTTGCTGGAGGAGCTACTACAGCAGCAAGACTTAGAAGACTTGATGAAGAATCACAGATAGTAATGTTTGAAAGAGGCGAGTATATATCTTTTGCCAACTGTGGTCTTCCATACTATATAGGAGAAGTTATTCCTCAAAGAGATGCTCTTCTAGTACAGACAGTAGATGGCATGTCTGAAAGATTCAATATGGATATTAGAAATTTAAGTGAAGTAACTGCTATAAATAGAGAGAAGAAAACTGTAACAGTAAAAAATCTTAAGCTTGGAACTACTTACGAAGAAAGATACGATGTACTCGTATTATCTCCTGGAGCAAATCCTATCAAGCCTCCTATCAAGGGTCTTGATGAAGCAGATAATGTATTTACTCTAAGAAATATTCCAGATACAGATGCAATCAAAGCTCATGTTGATAATAAAAAACCAAAATCAGCTGTAGTAATCGGTGGAGGCTTTATCGGTGTAGAGATGGCTGAAAATTTAGTGCATAGAGGAATCAAAGTTACATTAGTAGAAATGGCAGACCAAATCATGGCTCCATTTGACAGTGAAATGGTAAGCATTCTTCATAAGCATGTAACTGATATGGGTGTTGAGCTTATTTTATCCGATGGAGTATCTTACTTCGACCAAAAAGGAACAAAAATCGGTCTAAACAGCGGAAAAGTGCTAGACACAGAGCTTACTATACTATCGATAGGTGTACGCCCTGAAAATGAGCTAGCAAAATCCTCAGGCTTAGAGCTAGGTGAAAGAGGTCATATAAAAGTAGACCAAAATATGATGACCTCAGATCCTAATATCTACGCTATCGGTGATGCGATAGAAACTATTGATTATATATACAATGAGCCTGCTATGGTGCCACTTGCATGGCCAGCAAACAAACAAGGAAGAATAGTTGCTGATAGAATCTGTGGCATTGATTCAAAGTATCCTGGAACTCTTGGAACTTCTATTGCAAAGGTATTTGATTTAACTGCAGCCTCAACTGGGCATAATGAAAAAGCCCTAGCTAGGCTTGGCAAAACCAACTACAAGACTATTCATATTCACCCAGGCTCACATGCTGGATACTATCCAGGAGCTTTTCCTATATCACTTAAGCTGATATTCGAAGTCCCAAGTGGTAAAATTCTAGGAGCTCAAGGCATAGGCTACGATGGCGTTGATAAGAGAATAGATGTAATCGCTACTGCTATAAAAGGTAATTTGACCGTAAGAGATATAACCAACCTAGAGCTTGCCTACGCACCTCCATATTCTTCTGCTAAGGACCCTGTAAATATGGCTGGTTATGTAGCTAGCAATATTTTAGATGGTCTAGTAGATGTAGTATATTATAATGAAATCGATAAGCTAATCGCTGATGGTGGCTTGCTAATAGATGTAAGAGAGCCTATGGAAAGAGAAATGGGCTTTATAGAAGGCTCCATAAACATTCCTCTTCATGAAATAAGAGAAAGACTAGATGAAATTCCAAAAGACAAAGAACTCTATGTATCTTGTCAAGTAGGTCTTAGAGGATATCTTGCTGCTAGAATCTTAAAACAGCACGGATATAATGTTAAGAACCTAGATGGCGGATACAAGACTTATTCTGATGTATATGGCGCTCCAGAAGCTGCTGGCTGTGCATATGTGGATGATGCTGGTGAGATGCATATAGCAGATCATAATATAGATTCTTTTACTGGAAGTACTAGCCCAGATTTAACTGTAGATGCTAGAGGGCTTCAGTGTCCTGGTCCTATAGCTCAGGTCTATGCAGCTGTTAGTACTATGGAAAATGGACAGATGTTAGAAGTTCTAGCAACTGACCCTGGCTTTAGCAAGGATATTTCTGCATGGTGTAAAAAAACAGGTAACACATTAATTTCATCAGAATTTGACAAGACTCATTTCAGAACCCTTCTTAGAAAAGGAACTGATACACCCAGAGTAGCCCCAGCTCTAGGGGCGACTAATGCTCCAGTAGTAAATGAAAAAAATGGCGCAACAATGGTAGTATTTAGTGGAGACCTAGATAAAGCTATGGCTTCATTTATCATAGCAACAGGAGCTGCATCTATGGGCAAAGAAGTAACTATGTTCTTCACATTCTGGGGATTAAACGTCCTTAGAAAGCCTGGAGTTAAAGTAGAAAAAGATGCTCTAGAAAACATGTTTTCTAAAATGATGCCAGAAGGCGCTAAAAAGCTTAAGCTTTCAAACATGAACATGGGCGGCATGGGTTCAAAAATGATAAACTATGTAATGAAAAAGAAAAATGTAGACGATGTAGAAACATTAATCGCTAATGCACAAAAAATGGGTGTAAAGCTAGTAGCTTGCGCCATGAGTATGGATATCATGGGAATCAAACAAGAAGAGCTAATTGATGGAGTTGAAATAGCTGGTGTTGCATCATATCTAGCTGAAACTGAGGATTCTGGGCTTAATCTATTTATCTAATTCAAATAAAAGTAAATATAATAAGGCTTTCAAATAAAGAATAACTATAATAACCCTAAAATATAATTTAAGTATCAAAATACTGACCCCTCAATGTTAGAATTCTAAATCTAACATTGAGGGGTCAGTTCATATTGGTATACTATATATTTTTTTGAAATTTTATTTTTTTACAAATTAAAATGAGATACCAGTCCCGACTCCAAGTATCTCATTTTTTAAGAAATTAAGGTGTAATTCCTATTTAAAATATTCAGTTGTAAAAAAATAGATGCTTTTTCGATGCTATTACCTCCTAAAAGTTGCATTAACTTTTATAACCTATTTGTTACTCAACTTTCTGGGGTTTAATCGTTTCGTATAGGACTTAGCCTATAGACTGATTAAACAAACATTCTTTGGTTGTTGCTTAAGTTCTTACTTTGATTGTCATTCGCTGCACTTTCGGTGGGAATGACTGGTATAATACTCTATTAGGATTATCTATCCTAATTCTTTACACCTGAACTTCTTATTTCATATATACCTAAATATAATTATATTAAACATTTTATTCTAAAAAAATCAGAAAATTAAAAAAATACCAAGACATAAGAAGTCTTGGTATTTTTTTCTACTGAGTTATAGGCTCTGGATATTCTACTCCAAAGGTATCTACTGTTACTGACTCTATAACTATATCCTCTAGTGGCTTATCAGAAAAATTAGTTTTAACTTTTTCTAGAGCTTCTACTATATCCATTCCTTCTACTACTCTTCCAAATCCAGCATATGATCCATCTAGATGAGGACTTACTGAAGTCATAAGGAAAAACTGTGAACCAGCAGAATCTGGATGCGCTGATCTCGCCATAGAAATAACTCCTGGCTCATGAGAAAGATTGTTTACATGACCGTTCTTACTAAACTCGCCCTTGATGCCGTAGCCTGGGCCACCAGTACCATTTCCTTTTGGATCCCCACCTTGTATCATAAAGCCTTGAATCACTCTGTGAAATATAAGTCCATCATAAAAACCTTTTTTTACTAGAGAAATAAAGTTGTTTACAGTATTTGGCGCTATATGTGGATAAAGCTCTATCTTTACTTCTCCTCTATCTTCTATTTTCATTGTTACTATTGGATTTTGACTCATATTGCCCTCCTGTTTTTCATATAAATTTACTATATTATATCATAATAATCCACTCCAAAAAATATTATACCTAAAACTTATAAAATTTAATAAATAACACTTGTCAAAAGCTCAAATCAGGATTAATATATAATTAACATATGAATATTTGCTCATATGAACAAATATAAAAGAGGTGAAGCTAGTGGCAAAAGATGCTCCCAAATGTAGCTGTGACACTATCCACGAGGATACAGTCAATGATATAAAAAGCAAAATGCCAAAGGATGAAAATCTCTATGATTTAGCAGAATTTTTCAAAGTCTTTGGTGATACCACCAGAATTAAAATCATTTATGTTCTATTTCAATCAGAGCTTTGCGTCTGCGATATAGCTGCTCTACTAGGTATGACTCAATCAGCGATTTCACATCAGCTAAGAGTCCTAAAGCAAGCTAGACTAGTAAAATGCCGCAAAGACGGTAAGGTAGTATATTACTCCCTAGATGACGAACATGTACAGACAATATTTAACATGGGTTATGCCCATATACTTGAGAGGTGATAATGATGGAACTAACGCTATATATCAATGGAATGATGTGTGCTAATTGCTCACAGAAACTCGAAGAAAAAGCATCAAAGCTTGCTGAAATTGAAGAAATACACGTAAACTACGCAAGTGCAAAGATAAACGTAAAATTTAAACAAGACTCAGATAAAAATACAGTATTTGAAAAACTAAATAAGCTTTGCACACAGATAGAACCAAAAGCCTACCTTACTGACAAAGAGCCAATGAGCCTTGGACTTGCATCTAGTGCGCCTGTTAATAAAAAAGAAAATGATAGCTGTGACTGCGATGAACACAATCACTCTCACGATGACGACCGCTCTCATAGTCACTCTCACGGTCATTCGCATTCTCATGGTCATGCTGATATTAATGTTTCTCATTCTCTTGCAGATCACAAAAAAGAAATGCTTATAATAGGTATAACCATTGCTATTTATGCTTTTGGTATTATGTATAAAGGCAGTGACATGATTAAGCTAGCAATATTTATAATAGCTTATATAATCATAGGAAAAGATGTCCTCTTATCAGCATTTAAAAACATCCTTAGAGGAGAGGTTTTTGATGAGAACTTCTTAATGTCAATTGCAACACTAGGAGCTTTTGCTATAGGTGAATATCCAGAGGCCGTAGCAGTAATGCTGTTTTACAACGTAGGAGAGTTATTCCAAGATATGGCTGTAAATCGTTCCAGAAAATCCATAAAAGCTCTTATGAACATAAAGCCTGACTATGCAAATCTAAAGGTTAATAATAATTTTGAAATAGTAAAGCCTGAGGCTGTAAATATAGGAGATATAATACTTGTAAAGCCTGGAGAAAAAGTGCCTCTAGATGGAACTCTTCTAAGCGAGTCCACTCAGATGGATACTTCTAACTTAACAGGAGAATCCGTTCCTAGAATCGTAAATAAGGGCGATACTGTATTATCTGGCTTTATTAACAAAACTCACGCAATAGAAATGAAGGTAGAAAAAACCTTTGGAGAATCTACAGTAAATAAGATTCTAGAGCTTGTAGAAAATGCTTCAGCTAAAAAAGCTCCAACCGAGAAATTTATTACTAGATTTTCCAGATACTATACTCCTGCTGTTGTTTTCTTTGCACTAGCACTAGCTATTATCCCTCCATTTTTTACAGGATTTAATTTTAGCGAGTGGCTATACCGTGCCTTGATATTTCTAGTTGTATCTTGCCCTTGTGCTTTAGTAGTGTCAATCCCTCTAGGCTTTTTCGGAGGTATAGGAGCTGCTTCTAAGCATGGGATATTAATTAAAGGGGGAAACTATCTAGAAGCTTTAAAAAATGCAGAAATAGCAGTATTTGATAAAACTGGAACACTTACAGAGGGAATATTCAAAGTACAGGAAATTACTCCTGCTCATGGAATGAACGATAATGAGCTACTAGAGCTCGCTGCCTATGCAGAGAGTCATTCATCTCACCCTATAGGTGTATCTATACTCAAAGCCTATAATAAGCCTATAGATTACGACAGAATCCAAAGCTATGAAAATCTTCCTGGTTACGGTGTAAGAGCTGTAATAGATGGTAAAAAAGTGCTTGCTGGAAATGAAAAATTGATGCAAGAAGAAAAAATTGATTATATAAATGATAAATTTGGAACCATAGTTCATCTCTCAGTTGATGGAAGCTACGCTGGTAGTATATCTATATATGACAAAATAAAAGAAGACTCAAAGCTAGCGATGCAAAAATTAAAATCCGTAGGCATACATTCTATAGCTATGCTAACTGGAGATAACGAAAAGACAGCTCTAGATATTGCAGAAAAAATAGGAATCGATAATGTAAAATACGACCTTCTTCCAGATCAAAAAGTAGCTGCTTTTGAAGAGCTTATGAAAATGTCTAGTCCAAAAGGCAAGGTTATTTTCACAGGAGATGGAATCAACGATGCTCCAGTGCTTGCAAGAGCAGATATTGGAATTGCTATGGGAAGCCTAGGAAGTGACGCAGCCATAGAATCAGCTGATGTAGTAATCATGACAGACGAGCCTTCAAAAATCGCAGAAGCTATAAAAATAGCCAAGTTCACAAACAAAGTAGTATGGCAAAACATCTACTTCTCACTAGGCATCAAAGGACTAGTCCTAATTCTTGGAGCCTTTGGAATGGCTAATATGTGGGAAGCTGTATTTGCTGATGTAGGAGTTGCAGTTATTGCAGTTCTTAATGCAACTAGAATAAGTAAAATCTAAATGTAATTTATTAAAAAAAATAAAAAAGAGTGCTGCCATATGTTGATTTCAAAAACCATCAATATATAGTCGCACTCTTTTTTTATTCTCCAGTAACGTATATTTTCCCAGAAAAAGACTTTCCTCTAAGTATTACATTAGGCAATAATTTTTTTATTCAGTTGGTGTTATATCATCTAGTTTAGTTGTTTCTATAAAGTTTTTAACCTCATTTATTTCCTTTGGTTCAGCATGCTCATGATTCATCACCATCTTGCCACCTACTATACCAGAAATTAATGCTTTCATATCTATTCCTAGTCCTTCTGTTAATCCTTCTGATATTTGAGTAGTTGAATTAATGATATCTTTTACCATTTTTGCTGAGTTGCCTTCACCATACATAGTTATCTTATCAATATTAGTTAATGGTTCAGCTACATTTTTAGCTATATCAGGAAGTACGTTGAAGTACATTTCTAGTATTGCAGCTTCTTTCATTTTTTCCATTGCTATTGCTTTTTTCTCTATACCTTCGGCTTCTGCTAGAGCTTTAGCTCTGATACCTTCCGCCTCTGCTAGCATAAAGGCTCTAACCCCCATGGCTTCTTCCTCTTTAGCTATTCTTTCAGCCTCTGCTTTTGCTTTTAATGCCTCTGCCTTTGCTATTTCTTCAAACTTATCTGCTTCTGCTTTTTTCTGTCTCTCAAATAGCTCTGCCTCTGCCTGCTGCTGTCTGGCGAATTTATCAGCCTCTGCCTTTTTCTTGATTTCAGCTTCTAGGGTTCTCTCTTTGATTTGGACATCTCTTTCTTTTATTACTATTTCCTTTTCTTGTCTTGCTAGGTTAGCATTTGCAGTGGTTATTTCTATAGTTTTACGTTGTTCCTCTTTTTGAATTTCATAAGCCGCATCAGCTTCTGCCTTTTTTGTATCCTCAGCTTTTTTAAGATCAGCTTTTCTCATAGCTAGCTCGTTATTTCTGACTGCTATTTCTCTTTCAGCATCTATACGAGCATCATTAGATTCCTTATCCGCTCTGGATTGAGCAATTTGGATATCTCTTTCAGCATCAGCCTTAGAAATTGCAGCTACTTTCTTGATTTTCATAGTGTTATCTATACCAAGGTCCTCGATGATACCACTTTTGTCTGAGAAGTTTTGTACATTAAAGGACACTATTTCTATTCCCATCTTTTGCATATCAGGTACTGCATTTTGCTGTACCTTAAGAGCAAATTCCTGTCTATTAGAAATCATGTTTTCAAGAGTCATAGTTCCAACTATTTCTCTGACATTACCCTCCAATACCTCTCCTACTATAGCTTGGATATATGCTTCATCTTTATTTAAAAAGTTTTGAGCAGCTATTGGAAGCAAATCTTCATCAGAGCTTATCTTTACAGTTACTACTGCATCTACATTTACGTTTATGAATTCCTGTGTAGGCACAGATTCTTTAGTTTTTACATCGATTTTTATAACTTTTAATGTAAGTCTATCTTTTCTTTCAAAAAACGGAATCATCACTGATGCTCTTCCTCTTATTATTCTAGGAGTACGCTTTACACCAGAAATAATAACTGCTTCATCAGGTGATGCCTTTACATAACCAACCACAATAATAATTATTAAAAGTAATATTCCTACTCCTGGTACTGCAAATTTTAAAATGTCTTCAATTCCCATATTCCCCTCCAAATTAGATTAATTAAGTGATAGATAGGAATCACTTAATTAAAAGATTAACATATATTGTATATTTATACTATTTCAAAAAAGTTAAATTCAATTACAGTTTTGTAAATCTTATGTAAGTATTTTGTAACTATGAAAAGAATATACTTTGCTAGAATATAGTTGTAAGAAAAAATGTATCATCATACTCCTAAGATATGATAGATTTTGACCCTCAAACAGAAAACTCCGGTTGCCCTACCGGAGTTTTCACTTTTTTGAATCATTATTCTATTTTAATCCAATTTCCTCAGCTACTTCTCTCATTCCTAGTATCGTATGCTCTATAGCATAGTCTAATTCCCAGCCTAACATGTCTAGCCCTTGCTGGATTACTTCTCTGGATACTCCAGCTGCGAAGCTAGGAGATTTAAACTTTTTACGTACTGATTTAACCTCCATATCCATAACGCTCTTAGAAGGTCTCATAATTGCTGCTGCGTGGATAAGTCCACATAGCTCATCTATGCAAAATAACACTTTTTCCATCTGATGCTCTGGCTTTATATCGGCAACCAGTCCATAGCCATGGCTTACTATTGATTTAATAATAGATTCATCTACATCTCTTTCTCTAAGTATTTCTTGAACCTTGATACAGTGCTCATCTGGGTATTTTTCATAATCTAAATCATGAAGAAGTCCAATAAGAGCCCATCTATCTACATCCTCTTCTCCTAATAAGTTGGCAAAATATCTCATTACGCCTTCTACTTCAAGTGCGTGCTTTATAAGATATTCTGTTTGATTGTATTCATTAAGTAGCTCCCATGCTTGTGTTCTAGTAGGTATTACTGACATCTTTACATCCCCTTTGCTAAATTAATATTGTATACATTAACAGCCTTTTATCTATAATACTACTAAAAAAATACGCCTTCAAGAGAAGGCGCATTAGTTAATTTTATATTTTACTTTTATTTCTCGTCATCATCATCTTTTCTTCTTAGTATAACAACTCCTGCTCCAAGTAATACTGCTCCAGCACTATAGAAGAATATTGGTGCCATTCCTCCTGTTCTAGGTAGCTTAGGAACTGCTAGTGGAACTGGTTCTTCCTCAATAGCTTCCTCAACTTCTGGAACTGCTAGTGGAACTATTTCCTCAGGAATAATTTCCTCAGGTACTGGTTCTACTACTGCTAGAGGTACTGGTTCTTCTGGAACATCCTCTGGCTCATCTTCATCATCATCGTCATCATCTGGTGGTGGTGGAGGTGGTGGAGGTGGTGTATCAGGTATCTCTGCTCTAAAAGACCAAATTACTCCAGCCTCTTTTCCTTGATATTCATTTCCTAATTCTTCAGGTAATGAAACTTTTAAATTCATTATTTGAGATTCTCCAGGTTCAAAAAAACCTAAGCTCATTTCATCTTTTGCATACCCTTTTATAGAGGTCTGGTCTGTTTCTCCTCTATAAACAACTTCTAGCATCAACTGATCATATAAATCTGGAGATTGGATTTCGATTCCCATATCTCTTTTTGCTATCAGCCAAACTTGAAATCTTTGAGAATAACCATTTGTTATCTTAATAGTAGATCTTTCATCATTTGGTGTTATGTCACTATCGGTTCCATCTCCTGGTCCCATATTACTAAGATCAAAAAACTTATCTCCAACAGGCTCAATTTTAAGTTGTCCTGTAGCATCACTACTAACTTCAATGTTATTTGCAAATGCTATTGAAGGCGATTGCAAAATCAGTCCAGATACTATAAGAGCTAGCGAAAGAGCTATACTAGAGATTCCTATTGCAATTCTTTTATACATGTTACCCTCCTTTCTAGGGTTTTATCTTTACCTATACCCTATGGTAAGGAAAGGATTTCAACCTCAGGCGGCAAACTTGACAAGCCCCAAACATCCATATATGCTCCATTTGTAGCTTGAACTGCCTGTGAATAAGCCTTCAACATAAATGTGTGACCATTATATTTTTCATCTTTACTTAGCAATTTAACTGATAGGTTGAGTGGGGAAGTGGTAGCTCCGGCATTAAGCACATGTTTATAATAGTAATAGCCTCCGCTTAGTACCCAGTCGCTAGAATTGTTTGTTACCTGTACATTGTTTATATCTAGCGCTGTATCCGCTTGATCTTTTTGCCATACTCCCGCTACTCTTACTCTAATATATGCACGCTTATTGCCTGTATTTTTAATCAGTATCTCTTTTGGTGTGGTCTCTCCGGCCTGCCAATTTGTAGGCGGATTAAAGTTTTCACTTAAATCTATTACTACCGTACCCGCTGTAATATCCGGGCTGACCGCTGCAGAATCGCTGAAATATGCTGTAGTAATCCCTATAATCAGCGAGGCGGCGAAGATGCCTGTTAATAGTGGTATCATCCATTTTCGTTTCATCTTCACACCCCTCTCTATTAATATTAGTTTTTAAAGAAAATCTCATTTAATTTAACTTATAGCTTCTCAAAATCTAAATTACTATTATTTTAAGTTTCTGGTACTGTTTCAAATGGAGGATTAAGTTGATCTACGTTTGCAGCTTGAACAGCTTGAACTTCAAATTCCATATCTAGTGCTGCGCCTTGATACTCATTTCCAGTTCCTGCACCATCAATAGTTACTATAAAAGGTACATTTTCAACATCTGCTAAATCATAAACTCCAAAATCTTCATCAGCTCCATTTAAGATACCATCAAGTAGGAAAACATATTTTCCATCAACCATATCTTCTTGAAGTACCCAATGACTTCCTTCTACTCCTTCAAGTGTAAGATTTGTATTAGCTAATTCTCCAACCCATCCAGCACCTACTAATACTCTTACGTAAGCTGCTTTGGTGCCTGTATAGCTGATCTTAAGCGCTCTATCATATCCACCTTGAGGAATTTCTCTGTCCTCATCAAACCCATGATAATATCCAGCATCTTGAGGTTCTCCAAATTTAATGATGTCTCCAGGATTAACAATGTCTATATCTGTAGGATCAGTAATTCCTACTTCTACAGTACCTGCAGTAAATGTTGCAGCTACAGTTTGACTATCAGTAAACCACGCCATAGTTGCCCCAGCAATAAGAGCTACTAAAACCAACACAGAAGCTATACTCATTAGCATTTTTCTTTGTAACATGATATTTCCCTCCTTAAAGTGGAATTTAATTAATAAATATATCCGAACGATTAAATAACATAAGGTAAATAATTTAAATCACTAATCTTAAAACTTAATTTCATGATTTTGAGCTTTTTTCTGCTTATCCAGCTCACTTGCATAACCTATCAGTTTAAATATTTCTATGAGAAGTAGTGCTATCGCGGGTATTATCACTACTAAAAGCATACCTTGTTTAGTCTTTATAAACTCAGTCATATATCCAAGATATGGAATATCATACTGTACTCTTGCTATGATATTTTCTGGCTTAACTGGTTCTAAGTCGATTACATCATTTGCATCTCCCTTAGTTATAAAGCTAAGCTCTCCGTTTTCTTTAGATATTTGCTCTATTCTATGTGTTACAAGTGTAGTAGAATCATCTTTTGATTTAAATGTCACTACATCACCTATAACAAGGTCCTTAGGGGATACTCTTTTACTAATTACCAAACTTCCTGTTTGAATATCTGGCTCCATACTACCGCTTTGAACTACATAGAGTCTGTATCCCATAATATCTGGTATACGACCTGCATTTTGAAGCATAGTATATACGAAAACTAAAGATACTACTGTTACTATTATAAATATAGAGTTAAATAATATACTTGTTATCTTCTTTAGCATCCCCATCACCTACCTTTTATGCTTTTGCTATTTCAATTTTCTTAGAATCAAAATTCATATCAGCTATTATTACTCCGCCTACATGGAAATAGTTCTTTTCTTCATCATCATCATAGAACCAACCAGTTTTTTTAGGTTCATTTGTTACAGTGATGCTATCTTCAGGATTAGAATAGGTGATATTAACTGGAGCTGAAATTCCAACTAGCTTATAGTTATATGGCAAGTAGGCTTCAGTTGCAGTATACAAACCTTGCTTTAATCCCCAGAATTTGTGAGTTCCACCGTAAGTGAAGTGGTTAAAGTTAGTACTTGTTTGATTCAATAAATTACCTGAGATATTAATTTCAAATTCTTTAGGAAGTCCTGTGCCATTTATTGCTTTTATTATATTTAATCTTAGTACTGGTGGTACTGGAACCTTTGGCATAGGGAAATCCATAGTTGAATTTATATTATTAGGATCCTTGTAACTAAGTGTAGCTGAAGCATTTGTATATACTGGGTTAAGCCCTGCATTAGGCTCATTAGTATATCCAAATGGTCCTACTGTATCTAAAGAGCTCCAGTTAGATGGCCATGCAGCTGTAGGCCACATATCATCTATCACTTTAATCTGATAACTCATAGTTACAGTTTCTTCTCTGATATCTCCTATAGTCCAGTCAATCTTCTTGGTTGAAGGATTATATACAGCCGTACCCTTGCTAGCTGTAATACTACTTGTTATAACCTCGAAGTGGTCGTTGACTGGTATAGACATAAAATCTACTACCCCAGCATTTGTTGCTGCATATTGAAGTTTAGTAGCAATTGTTTGATATACTGGATTTAAATTGGCTGCGCTCATTGTTTCATAATATTTTTCACTATCATAATTTACAGCTAAGTTCATTGTATCTCTTGCTATAGCTAAAACTTCTGTTTCATCTTCATATACACCAAACAATCCTATATTAAATAAATTTCCACCTAATGTTGAATATAGACTTTGGCCTGCTGTATATCCAGCAATAGTATGGACATTATGATTTATTGGATCTCCCGGTCCATAAAGATTACCATTGCTCGCAGTTGAAACTCCATCTGTCAAAAATACAACCGCTTTTACGGAATCTCTAGAACTCTCTATTTGGGATATTTTTGTGTTAGCCAAGTTGTATCCTGCTTGAGTATTAGTCCCTCCCCCCGCAACAAGAGAGTTTATATTATTAGTTAAAGTAGTTTTATTATTAGTTAATTCAGTTACAACTCTTGCATCATCTGAATCTCCATAACCACTTGCATATTGTGGACCATAAAATTCTATTACTCCTACTCTACTTCCAGGAACCTCATCAATTATTTTTTTCGCAAATTCAATTGCTGCATCTTTTGCATAATATAGTGGTGTATGCGAATCCCCTGGTATTCTGTATCCCATACTTCCTGAAGTATCAATTACAAGAAATACATCAATAGGTTTATCTGGAGGAGTCCCAGTAATTTGAAAATCTATCTGATATAATCTTTCTTCTAAATCTAATGTTTTAGCTGTTTTATCTATTGATAGAAAATCATTCTCATAAGGATTTACAACAGATAATCCAAAGCTTCTCAGCATCGGTAATTCTTGATATTTAGATATATCTACAAAAATATCTCCAGTTTCTTGTGATGCTTCAGCTAACTCAATAATTTCTGGCAATAAAGTTGCATCTCCGTTGACTACTGCAGTAGCAGTTTTGTTAATTTCACCGACTGGTCCTGTACCATATACTCTTACAGTATTTGTAATCACAGGAGGCTCTTCAGGAGCTACCATTATTTCTTCTCCTGCTACCATTATAGGTTCAGGTTGTTTTACTTCAAAACTGCCAGTGAAAACTTTTGTTTCCCCAGTTAATAAATCAAACGTTTCTATAAGATTTATCATAGGGTCTTCTACTGTAAGTCCTGTCAAATCTCCACCTGAATTATTAGTAACTTCAATAGTGTAATTAATCGTTTCTCCAGGATTTACTTGATCCTTGTCAGCTGTTTTCGTAACAATAATTTCCTCACCAGGTATTGCGGTTATCGGTGGTATTATTACCCCTCCCCCTCCAATAACTGGAACTGTCGGATCAACTACAGGATCTACTGGTGGTGCATTTGGATCAACCGGTGGTGTGTTAGGATCTACTGGCGGTGCATTTGGGTCAACCGGCTCTTCTATTGGTGGTACATTTGGATCTACAGGCTCTTCAACTGGTTCCTCTACTGGTGGAAGTTCTCCATCTACAGGTTCTTCTTCAGTTGGTGGGAGCTCTCCATCTACTGGTCCTTGAGGTGTTTCTTCATCTTCAATTACTTCTTCCCCATCTGGATTTTCGATATCACCATCAGGACTGTCTAAATCTTCTTCAGCTTGCGGTTCTCCTGGTGGCTCTTGTTCTTCTAAATTTTGCTCACCTTCTCCTTCTTGAGGTTCAATGTTTTGCTCCTCGTCCGATGCTTCTACTTGCGGGGCATCTTCGCTTTGTATATCTACTTCACCTTCCACTGAATCAGATGAAACATCCTGAGACTCTACTTCTAACTGAGAGGCATAAATAAGAGCTGGATGGATATTTACAAAAGTAAGAGCAAAAATTAAGATAATGATTTGCCACAATTTTATTTTCTTCACGGTTTCACCTCCTCATATCTTCTAAAAGTTCTTATCTTACTTTTACCAAGCTAAAATTACATAGGATTTTTATTTCAATTTGATTACAATTTGTTTTCAGTTACATTTCAGTTACGTGAAAACCTTTTTATTCATTCAATAAGAATCAACACTATTAAAACAACTAAAATGGCTCATAATTTTTGATAAGCTTGTTTTCCTTCCAATAAAAAACTGCCCTAAAAGGCAGTCTCATTGTAATTTTCATCAGTTGCTTGTATTGGTTTACAGCTAAGAGTAAATAATATTCTATGCTTTTTCTTGACTTGATTTAATAAAAAGTTCATTCTTTGATTTATTCTTTTTATCATTTCTTCGCTACTATTAAACATCATAAAAGCAAACTGATTTTTATTTAGTTTTGTTATAACATCGTATTTTCTCATATATTTGTCTACTACCGGGCCTATATCCTCCACTATCTTTACAGACTCCTCTTCGCTTATTTCTCTTAAGTCATAGGCAGACACCGTTACTATCCCAACCATGGTTTTACCTATTTCTCTTTCTTTTTTTCGAAGCTCTAGTCTGTAAAGGTTAATAAAGAAATCTTTATCGCAAAAAAACACCCCATCTGACTGCTCTGCAAGCCGTATAGTTCTTTCTAAGGTAAAAAGATCAGTACCATACTCTGAGTTTTCTCTTTTTTGTACTTTCTGATAGATTTCTTTCATTTTTTCTGAAGGCTTCATATTCATCTCAGTATAAAATCTAGAAGTAACATAGTTATAGTGGTTTAGAGCTTGATTAGCTTTATTTGATTTAAATAAGGCCTCGAGCAAATACTCATGAATTACTTCATCAAAAAAATTTATAGAAAGTGCAGATTCGCATTCATTGATTACTTCATCATATCTAGCTTTTTTGGCTAGGTGTCCTATATATTGAGAAAAAAGCATTAGATACTGTCTTTTGTAATGTGTCCTGAGAGGGAATATCCAATCATAAAATTCAGCGCCTTCAATATAATCTCCTCTATAAAGCTTAAGTGCTGTCTTTAGCTCTGATATTTTCTCAAAATTATCCTCTAATTCCAGTGGATTTAGGGAAAATTTACAAACGTAATCTTCAAATATTTCTACATCTAAAATATACTCTTTCTCTAAATTAAATACGTAATTTCCAGCTACAAAATCAAGTCTCATTACTTCACATTCAAGCTTCGAATTTATATCCTTTATTATTTTTCTTAGTCTGTGAACTTGGCTTCTTAGTGCATTGTTATAGTCTGTATAGTCGTATAGTTTAAAATTTGCTTCAATTATTCTGTTTACAGGGATTTTTTTACCTCTGTTAGATATAAAATATTTCAATAGCGAAAGTGCTTTTTGACTTTTTCCAAACTGAGTCAAAAGGGATTCTCCATCTATTAAGATATCAAAGCTACCGAAGGTGAGGATTTCTAATCTACCATTATTTAGGTCCATATACTATCTCTCCCTTATTCAGATTACTTATATCCTATTTACCCCTTTTTTATCTATAGTATCATTTTATAATTTTATGCATAAACTCCCCATAATTCATTTACTCGACTCTTGTATTTAGTATCATTTCATCAAGCTTGTTAATATTATCTACGACATCTTCTCTCATTTGGCTTATGCTTCTTTGTCTAAATACCTCTGCCATTTTAAACCTGATTCTTGGAAGCTCCTTTTCCAAGGTATCTGTCCAGTTAATTTTAGTTTTCCCCTGATATAAATCCATATCTACTATTCTAGTTCCATCGCTGGTATACTCAAAACCAAGCAGAACTTTTTTTATATCTTTTGGTGGGTTAAATGTAAAGAATCTAATTCTATACACCCCCACTGGCATAAACATTCTAGGGTAATCCTTAGTCCAAGCCTCTCCTAAAACTAATCCTAGCTCAAGTTCTTCTAAAATCTCAATTAATCTATCGTATTGAAGGCTATAGGCTTGATATCTATCGTAGATTCTTATCTCTAATTCATACCAATCCTTTTTGCCTATCCCTTCGTTAATATATCTCAGTGCATGCATTCTCATATCTGCCATAAAGGTTTCATAAGGAAGCTTGATATACAAAGCTTTTTTATAAAGGCTTCTAATAAAAACATCCGATTTCAAGCTTCTATCAGTAAAGCTTAATATTACACCCTTATCATTTCCTTGCTCTAAAAGATCTACAAAGCTACCTTCCCTACAATCATAGTCGTGCTCAATCTCACTTATAATCTTTTCCACATCACCAAAATATCTCATTACAATAATTGAAGGAGCACTTCTTACCTTTGTATTTTGGGGAGGATTTTCCTGAGATATAAATCTAGATAGTAAATCTTCGCTGCTGATATTAGCAATTATAACCTTTTCAAGATTTTCACTACTGACTTTATCAGCCATTTCTTTAGTCAAAATTACTATAGTATCATCTTCACCTGATGAATCAAAAGCCTCTTCGAGAGAAAGCTCTTGCCCTTTGCTAATTTCAAGTATATTATCTCTTAACATAGAGATGTCATCTGAAGCCCAAACTATAAAATTTACTCCATTTCTAAAAAAAGAAAACATAGACTATGCCTCCCTTGTCCTTTAAATATAACACTAAAATCCAATTCTACCTTTTTTTAGTCTTGCATCATCAGTGCCTATAGGATACTGGAGTTTATATATAGTTCCTGACTTTAGCATGATTATATTAATAGTTTTTATACCGTTTAAATAAATAGAATTTTCAGAAATTTCATCTTTTACTGAGAGGTCATGCCCATAAAGTCCATATGAATTTGGTGTGTCTTTCAGAGCTTCAAGGTAATGAGCATATTGAATTGTTTTATTTCCTAATTTAATGCTATTAGGCTCTCTGCCTACAGTTATTCTATTATCTAATTTCTTATACTCAGAAATAGCTTCTATATCGTCATGATTGCCAAGGGAAATATATATTCCCTTGACAAATGGTTTTTGCATTATTTTCATTAGGTTCTTTAGATATAATTTATATCTAGGTAAAGATTTAGGATAAAGCTCTAGTTTTATATTGTCCACTAAATCTCCTGTATGCACTATATACTCAGGTTTTAATGTCATAATCAAACTATCTAGAGCTGAAAATATGCTATATGGTGTATCTGATATATGAAGCAATATTTCTTCATTTCTATTGATTAGTGATTTAGAAACTCTTACTCTGCCAGAAAGTCTATATATCACATCCCATATATGTTCATAATTCATGTCTACACCGTAAAGAACTTATAGAATATCTTTGTTAGGTAATATTGATCATCTGAACCGCACAATTCTCTTATAGAGTGCATAGAAAGCATTGGATTTCCGATATCTATAGATTTAATTGAAAGATGTGAAGAAGATATCGGTCCTATAGTTGATCCTCCTACTTGGTCAGACGGATTTACAAAGGTCTGGTATGGCGCTGAGGCTTCCTCGCAAAGATTTTTAAATACAGCAGAAGAATAACCATCTGTTGTATATCTTTTGTTTGCACTGAGCTTTATAACAGGTCCAGCATTAAGCTTAGGTCTATTAGTAGGATCATGTTTTTCAGGAGAATTCGGGTGAACTGCATGAGCCATATCTGCTGATATCATAAATGATTTATCTATGTTTATCATATGCTCTTCCTTATTTAACCCAAGAGCTAAATCAATTCTCTCTAGAGCATCTGCAAGGATAGTTGAATCTGCTCCTAATCTGCTCATGCTTCCTACTTCTTCATTATCAAAGCTCACTACCATCTTAATTCCTGTTCCTTTTTCAGCTTCTATTAGAGCTTTTAATGAAGCATGAAGCATAGAAAGGTTATCTATTCTAGGTGCTGATATAAATTCATCATTAAATCCAACAAATGAGCTTGGTTGAGGATCATAAACATATAGCTCATAATCCAGGATTCCTTGTTTTTCAATAGACAGGTACTCAGCGATTTTATGAATCAAATGATCCTCACCTATAAAGTCTCCACTAAGAGAAACTAGAGGAAGCATGTCCTTTTGTTTATTAAGCTCAATTCCTTTATTTACATCTCTATTTAAGTGGATAGCTAGATTTGGGATAATTGCTACAGGCTTTTCAAAATCTATAAGTACCTCTGTAGGCTCCATAGATTTTCCAGAGCGAAGCAGCACTCTTCCTCCTAAAGATAGAGGTCTATCCATCCATGTATTTAAAATAGGTCCACCGTAAATCTCAGTGTTTAGCTTTACATAACCGTTGTCCTTTATTACTGCTTTAGGCTTAATCATCATTGCTGGAGAGTCGGTGTGACTTCCTATTATCTGATAGCCATCTGTTTTTGTATGAACTCTAAAAGCAATCAATGCAGTTCCATACTCTATATAGTAGCCTTTGCCTTCTTTGACTTCAAATTTTTTGTTTAGGTTTAATCTTTTAAAGCCAGCTTCCTTTAATTTTTCTACAGATATTTTAACGGCATGATAAGGCGTTTTTGATGCATCCAAAAATTTCATCATATCGAGTGCTACTGCTTTTTTTTCCATAATAGTTCTCCCCTTTTGCATTTACTAAATTCTATAGCTTGCTTAGACTGATAAACGTAGTGTCAATTTGCTTTATGCCCTGTCCTTCAAATGCTATCGTGTAGACAGTGCCTGTTTTTGCAACTACCATACCTATGCCAAATTTAGGATGCTTGATTTTTGAGCCTACAGTAATATCATCCTGACCATCAAATTTAGGTTTATCATCTTGTCCTATCTTATATTTATCCTTATACCTGTCATATAAACTCTGAGGTTTCGTCTTTTCTATTTTAGCATTCTCTTCAAAAAGACTTTCATCTATTTCAGATATGAATCTAGAGGCAATAGCATGATTTCGCCTTCCATATAGAGTTCTCTCATTTGCATAGGTAATATATAAAATTTGTTTTGCCCTCGTCATACCCACATAGCAAAGTCTTCTCTCTTCTTCCAATTGATTTTCATCTAGCATAGCTCTAGATATAGGGAAAATTCCTTCCTCTACTCCAGCTAAAAATACCACTGGAAATTCCAAGCCTTTTGCACTGTGAAGGGTCATCAAGGTTACAAAATCATCCTCTTCATCTATACTGTCTAAATCAGACACTAAAGACACTGAAGATAAAAACTCTTCCAAAGTTTTTTCCTCTGAATTTTGCATAAACTCCATTACAACAGACTTAAACTCTTCTATATTTTCAATCCTTCCTCTTGCTTCATCTGTATCTTCTGCCTTTAGCTCATCCACATATCTTGTGTTGTCTATGACTTTTTGAACAAACTCAGTAAGCGGCAAAATCTCTTTCATATCCATAAATGAATTAATCATCATTACAAACTTATTTAAGGTAGTTTTTACCTTAGTGGATAAATCAAAGCCAGACAAATCATGAAGTAATCCAAACAAGCTCTCCCCAGTGACTAATGCTCTTTCTTCTAGTTTTTCTAGAGTCTTAGCTCCTATACCACGTTTTGGCACGTTTACTATTCGTTTTAAAGCCAAATCATCTAGAGGGTTTTGAACCAATCTAAGATATGCCATTATGTCTTTGATTTCTTTTCTATCGTAGAACTTCAGCGAGCCAAATATCTTATATGAAATCGAATGCTTAATAAGAGCCTCTTCAAGTGCTCTTGACTGAGCATTTGTTCTATATAAAAGAGCAAAATCTCTTAGATTTCTATCTTCTTCCTCTTGTCTTTTTTTAATTTCTCTAGCTATAAAATTAGCTTCATCTTTTTCATCATAGGCTTTATGAAGCTTGATTTTTTCGCCTTCCTTCAGCTGAGTCCAAAGTTTTTTGTTTTTTCTTCCTAGATTTCTTTTTATTACGCTGTTTGCTCCATCTAAAATCACTTCAGTAGAACGATAATTTTGCTCTAGCTTGACTACAAAAGCATCCTTATAATCCTTTTCAAAATCTAGAATGTTTGCTATGTCTGCGCCTCTCCATCCGTAAATAGACTGGTCATCGTCTCCTACTACGCATAGATTTTTATGCATCTCACTTAGAAGGTTTATAAGCACATACTGAGCATGATTGGTATCCTGATACTCATCGACCATGACATATTGAAATTTTCTTTGGTAAAAATCTCTCACAAACTCATCAGTTTTTAAAAGCTCTACTGTTTTAAAAATAAGATCATCAAAATCTAGTGCATTATTTGATTTTAGTTTTCTTTGATATAAGTCATAAACTTTAGAAATCTTTGATAATCTAAAATCATTAAAATATCTAGCCTCGAATGCCTTTGGGTTAAGTAGCTTATCTTTAGCCCCAGAAATTGCAGAGAGGACACTGCTTGGTTTAAAGCTGTCCTCTCTTAGGCCGCATTCCTTTATACACTCTTTAATTAAGCTTAGCTGATCCTGAGTATCATAGATTACAAAGGATCTATTGTAGCCTATTCGTTCTATATCTCTTCTTAATATCCTAACGCAAAGAGAGTGAAAAGTGCTAATCCACATATCCTTGGCTCTATCTCCAATTAATGAATTAACCCTTTCCCTCATCTCTTTTGCGGCTTTATTTGTAAATGTGATAGCCAGCAAAGAATAAGGTGATATTTTTAAATCCTCTATCATATGAGCTATCCTATACGTTATTACTCTAGTCTTACCTGAGCCCGCACCAGCTAAAATTAGCAAAGGTCCTTCGACTCTTGTAACCGCTGATAGCTGGTCTTTATTTAAGCCCGTCAAATCCATAATTGCCTCCAGTTATATATTATATACCGCTCTAATTTCATAGCTCTCTGGAATATTAAACTCTCCACTTGCTTCAGCAGTCTGAAGTGATAATCCCTTGTCTACACAAGCTTTTTCAAAATAGAATTTAATAATTCCTGTATCCAAATCTGTATCTGCGCTTGAATCCTTCTCAACCGCAAGAATAACATGTTTTTTTAGAATTAAGAACTTCCATGGCTGTTTATTTCCCCATGATGGAGCAAATCTAGTTAAATAAAAGACTTGATCTAAGCCTCTTGCTTCTAAATCTTCCCATTCAGGAGTATTGCCCCACTCATCCATATATGTTATTTCTATTGCTCCTTGTCTAAATGCTTTTTCTTGAATATCTTTTTTGAAGATACCTGCATAACGGTAGCCTATAGCTAAAAATCCGCAAAGTGAACGTGCTGCATCTATACCTAAATCAGCTTTAATCTCATCTGTATTAGGAATAGTTATCCAGCAGCTTCCAAGACCTTCCTTATGAGCCTTGAATCTCATCATCTCCATAATATAAGCTGCATCTTCTTTAGATTTTCTTCCGTCATCGCTTAGAACAGCAATATAGTGAGGTGCACCTATGAATTTACCGAAGTATCCAGCTTTACCTTCTAATTTTTGCTTTGTTTGTTCTCCATCTTCAAATAATACTATGTCTAGTCCGTGATTTTCTAGTGCAGTATCTCCAGCAGATATTATTTCTTTTAAAAGCTCGCCCTTTACTACAGTTTCTTTATAATCTCTTGTCGATTTGATTTCTTCCATGATGTTTGAATAATTCATAACTATCCCTCCCTAATTATTAATCGCTATACCTATTATATATCAAATATGCAGTACTATACATATTTTCTGTATTGATAAAAATATAATTTTTGATTTACTTAATTTTACTCATCCAATCACTCAAATCTGCCCAGATATCATGTGCATCTTCATATCCAGTTTTATAAAAATCAGCAAGCTTCGATTTATTTCTCTCCATCCTGTCTATTTCCACTTTTCTTCTAGGTCTAATAACAAATACCTCGCCCTGCTCTTCTAAGCTTTCAATATAGTCCAAGGTTTCATTATAAACCCTATATCTACTTGAAATAGTTTCTTGTAGCTTTGGGAAATTTTTATACACTTTTTTTGAAATGAAAGCAGTATTTGATGGTTTTTTTCTATATTCCCTACCTCTGGTAAGTACAATAATATTTTTTTTATTGCCATCAGCAATAGCCTTTTTTATAGGTATAGAGTCTGCTATGCCTCCATCTAGCACTGGCTCTCCCCGAACATCTACTATTGGGGTTACAAACGGAAGACTACTTGAGGCTCTGCAGGTATCTAAAACAAACTGCTTGCTTTTATCCTTCTTTGCATCAAAGTAGAGAGCTTGTCCAGTCTTACAGCTAGTTCCTACCAAAATACATTTTTGCTCATTTTCAAAAAAAGTATCATAATCAAAAAGCTCATATTTATTTGGAATTTCATCAAATAAAAAATCCATATCCATAATAGAACGCTTAAACACAAGATTTCTCTTACTTATATATCTGGGATTCTCTATATGGTTTAGAATTGCATTTTTCCCTCTGCCTCTTTGCCTAGATACGTAAGATACTCCTTGGCAAGCTCCAGCTGATACTCCTATCACATATGGAAGATAAAAATTCTTATCCATAAAAAAGTCCAATACTCCAGCGGTATATATTCCTCTCATGCCTCCGCCTTCCAATACTAAACCTATGTCTTTCATCTAAAACACCTCTAGTCTAAAATATATATCCTACAATTCTATCACGATGATTTTTTTCTGTCCAATTTCAAGCATTAAAAAGGAGCAGATGACGCTGTGGACTAGTTAAAAATCCACAAAGTCATAATTGCTCCTACAAAAATCAACAATATTACATTGGTTAATGTAAAGTATCTAAAGTATTTTCTTTTTGGAAAAGCCTTGATATAAAGCTTCCATGATATCAAGTTAGCAAGTGATGCTATAAGAGTTCCAAATCCACCTAGCGAAACGCCTATTAGCAAAGCTTCCTTATTTAATGTAAATGGAGATAGCAATATAGCGGCCGGAACATTGCTTATGCCTTGAGACGCTATAGCAGATACCCACATAGTCTTAAGTGGCGTTTGTAGCTGTGTACTAATTATATCTACAATATTATCTAAAGCTAAAAGATTATCAACCAGCAAGAAAAATAGTACAAAGGTTCCTAACAAAAAATAATCCACATCGATAATTAATTTTTTCTTCATAATAAAAATTACTATAAAGATCATGGGTGTAATTAAATGCCAAGATAACACATGCAAAATCGATAAAATGGCAACTACCAGTAACCCTAAATATACTATTATTTCCGTTTTCGATTTAATTATAATTTTTTCTAAATCAAAATCTAGCTTGCTTTTGGAGCAAGTCATTGCTATAAGTAGCAGTCCTATCATAGATATGATTACAAATGGAGCAGTGAAAGAAAAAAACTCCAATGGCTTCATATTAAAATAATTAAATAGAAAAATATTTTGAGGGTTTCCAAATGGAGTCAAGCTACTTCCTACATTAGCAGCTATAGTTTCAAGAGCCACTAATTTATATGGATTAAACCTTCCTTTTTTCCCTATTATTATAGTTATTGGAACTAAAGTCAAAAGAGCGACATCATTTGTCATGAACATTGCAAATAAAGCGCTAAGTCCTATAAGTGCAAAAGCAAGCTTTCTTTCAGTATGGTACCTTATGCAGATTTTATTGGCTAAATAATCTAAAAACCTCTGCTCCTCAAGAGCAAGTGCAACTACCATAAGATTCCAAAGTGCAGCTAATACGCCCCAGTCTATGGCTTCTATAGTAGGTATCCTAAAAAATACTGAAACCGAAAAAACAAACAGCAAAACAATAAATACAACCTCTTCAGATAATTTGTCTATTATACTTTTCAAAATAAATAACTCCTAGCAAAATATGTTTTGATTCTTAACCTTAATGTAACAGTTAAGATTGTGTAAAATCTATTGCAGTTTGATATTAAATCTATAAAATAATACATAAGGGATGGCGTGACAGTCGCCCTAGAGGTGAACCTTGAAAGGATAGGTAGCCTCTATATAGCAAATTCTTCTTTTCAAATATACCCTTCTGTAAAACCATGAGAAAGCTAAATTCTCATGGTTTTTACTTTTACTCTAAATTAGAGTATATCTCCTTAGCATATAGCATAAGCTGATTTTTGTTATTTTTAGAGGCATCCTCACTGACTAGCTCAAGTAGCTCATTTAATATGTCTCCAATTTGCTTTCCCTTTGCTCCAATTTTCATCAAATCATATCCATCTATGTCTAAATCTTTGACTGAAAATGGAATATTTTCCTCTAAAACTTGTCTTATTTTTAATCTAAATACATCTTCCTTTACTCCCATAGTTGTACAGCTTGAATCTGCAAAGTGCAAATCAGCAAGCACGAAGATATTATTTTCACCAAAAATCCTAAGAAGCTTTTGTATCCCTTTTTTTCCTATTACATTTGCTTGTATCATATGATATCTCACAAGCTGAGATGTCAGCTCTATAATCTCATTTGAATATCTCAATCTTTTTAGCACTGATTTTGTTATCTCTTCACTGACCGAATCATGACCATAAAAATGACCTATTCCATTTTCATCTAGTGTAACTGTATCTATTTTTCCTGCATCGTGAAATAAAGCTGCAAGCCTAAGCTGAAGCCTTGGCTCTACTTTATCTAGGACGCATAAAGTATGCTCTAGAAGCTCTAAGTGATGAAAGGGATTATTCTGGTTAAAGCCTGATAGCCTTGATATTTCTGGTAGTACATAATCTAATAGCTTTGAATCAAGTAGCAATCTTATTCCTCTAGATGGCTTACTGCTCATGAATATCTTGTTTAGCTCTGCTTGAATTCTCTCTTTGCTTATATGCTCAATCCTTGAGGCATTATGCTTTATAGCCTCAAAGGTGTTTTTCTCAATATCAAAGTTTAGTACACATGCAAATCTTACAGCCCTTAACATTCTAAGAGCATCTTCACTGAATCTTTCATCTGGGCTTCCTACACATCTTATAAGCTTGTTATTTAAATCCTCTTCTCCAGAGAATAAGTCCACAAGCTTTTTAGATTGATTGTAAGCCATAGCATTTATAGTAAAATCTCTTCTTTTTAAATCTTCATCTACATTTTTTTCAAAGCTTACACTATCTGGTCTTCTACTATCTAAATACACAGATTCACTTCTAAATGTAGTAATTTCGACAGGTTTATCATTATATATTAGAGTGACAGTTCCAAAATCTATGCCTGTATCAATAGTTTTATAGCTATTGAATATTCGTTTTATCTCGGTAGGACTAGCTGATGAAGCTATATCTATGTCTTTTGGCTGCATACCTAAAAGGGAGTCTCTAAGACTCCCTCCTACTATATAGGCTTCATAGCCTGAATCCTCTATTATATTTATGATTTCCAAAGCTTCTTTAATAAGCTCATTATCTATCATATTACTTCATCCCTCTAATTTCTGATAATTATATACACCATATACGCAATATACATTGCTGTAAGTGCAAAGCCTTCTTTCTTATCGACTTCTTTTTTACTATATGCAAATACATGAGATATTACAGTAACTATAGCCAAAATAATAAAATCAAAAATTAATTTGCTTGATACAGCAATAGGGTGTATTGTAGCTGATACTCCAAGCACAAAGAATATATTAAATAATCCAGAACCTATGATATTTCCTATAGCTATATCACTCTCGCCTTTTCTAGCCGCTGTCACGGAAGTAACCAGCTCTGGAAGCGATGTTCCAACTGCCACAATAGTAAGCCCTACAAGAGTTTCACTCATTCCAACATGTAATGCAATATCCGTAGCTGATTTCACAACCATATCCCCGCCAAAAACTATTCCAACTAATCCTAAAATAGAGAAGATGATACTTTTGGAAAGTGGTAGCTTAACTATTTCTTCTACCTCATCATCAGCTTCTTTTGATAGGACTGCCATTTCTATTAGATAGAACATAAATACTCCAAATCCAAGCAGAAGTATTAGTCCGTCACCTCTTGTAAGTAAATTCGCATCGTTTCCTGCAAATAAATTATCAAGAGATAGTATTATCAGGAGTGCTACAGAATAAATTGATAGAGGATATTCCTTAATGATAGTTGTTTTTTGAACCTTAATAGGTCTAATCATAGCCGATAAACCTACTGCGACAAGCAAATTAAAGATATTCGAACCTATAATATTTCCAATCGCGATATCATTAGACCCTTTTAATGCCGCATTAATACTTACAGCTGCTTCTGGAGCACTTGTTCCAAATGCAACTATTGTGAGTCCTATTAGCAAGGTAGGCATTTTTGCAATCTTTGCTATAGATGAGGCTCCATCTACAAAGAAATCTGCCCCTTTGATAAGTATAATAAATCCAATTACTAGCAATACATAGCTCAAATTCGTCACCTCTGATAATTATTAGATGGATTTCTTTTTATATAAACCTATCCAATCTGGCATTATACCCTTATTTTTAATAATGTCAATAGCGACATCTGGAACTACCGCAAGATCCTCAGCATCAAAATAAAATTGGATGTTTTGGTCAAACAAAATATTTGCAGCAGGTGGAAATTCTTCATCCTTTTCCCATATTATAAAAGTCATATAGGTTTCGTTCATAAATGGAAATTTGTAAGCCTTATCCCCTTGCAAAACCTTAACTGCTCCTATACTCTGCATATCGCTTTCGAATTTTTCTAAATCACTTCCATAGGTTTTAGCTAATCTTTCAATTGTTCTCTTACTAAAATTTGGATAGTAAACTAGCCCACCAGGTATGTCTTTGTAGGTTACATGCTTTCCTGTAGGCTTTATCCCTTGACCATTAACTAAAAACCTTAAAAATAAAATTCTTACAGTATAAAATTCTACTTCTTTATTATTTTCATCAAAGATTTTACCAGAAGGATGCTGAACTGCATAAGGCCTTCCCATAAAATTCATGTGAATAGTTGAGTTTATTAATTTACTAAATGTATTTTTCGCCATAATCTCTGGGTTTGCCTTTGAAAATTTATCTCTTATATATTCAAATGGAACCCTTCCCTGTCTATCATCTGTATGCGACAACTCTATCCCCCCTTATATTACATATATAACCCTAGCATAGCTGCTCCTATTGCTCCAGCATCATTTCCTAGCTTAGCTTTTACAATTTTTCCCCTAGGAGCATTTTTAAATGTCAATCTTTCATCTACTTCTTTCTCAAGTTCATCTATAAATAAATCATAGGCTTTTGATACTCCTCCACCTATAACAAAAACCTCTGGATCGTATACGTTCATAAGGTTTATGATTCCTATAGAAAGATAAGTAACAAAGCGTTTAACTATAATTTTTGCCATTAAATCCTTTTCTTTATAGGCATCAAATATAAGCTTTGCTGTGATATTTTCAGGTTTAGAATCTGTCATATCTATTATTTTGCTACATGGGCTGTCTACAAATAATCTCTGAGCATATTTTATAATGGCAGTAGCCGAGCAATAAGTCTCTAGGCAACCATTGTTCCCACAATTGCAATTATAGAAATTTTCTCCTACTATGAGGTGACCTATTTCTGAAGCTATTCCATTAGTTCCACTGTATAGCTTATCATTTATGATAACCCCTCCGCCTACTCCAGTTCCTAGTGTTATCATTACAGCATTTTTTGCTCCCTTTATAGCTCCAAAATGATGCTCTGCAAGAGCGGCTACTGAAGCATCATTGGCAATAAATACTCTTGTCTTAGGAAAATGCCTATCCATTTCTGCCTTTATATCTATATCTACCCAAGAGATATTTGGAGCCATATATACCTTTGACTTTCCATCAGTAAGCCCCGGAATACCTATGCCTATAGAATTAACCATGGAAAGTGATACCTTGTTATCATCTAATAAAGTTTTTATCTGATTTGCAATCATATTTATGGTATGAACATAGCCTTTTTCTGACTCTGTAGGGATATTTTGTGCAAATACTGCTTTGTCGTTTTCATCCACCAAGGCAGTCTTTACTTCAGTTCCTCCTATATCTACACCTATATAAAATCTACTCACTTTACCCCTCCTCAGATAGTCTTTTCATCAAGTTTTCATTAAATGTCTGGGCTGCATTATAACCCATTCTTTTTAACCGATTATTTCTAGCAGCAATTTCTAAAATCACAGCCAAATTTCTTCCAGGCTTTACTGGAATAGTTATTTTTTCAACAGCTACACCTAAAATCTCTATAAATTCATCATCTAAGCCTATTCTGTCATAGTACTTGCCTTCAACCCACGGCTCTAAATGCGCAACTAAATCAATTATTTTCGTAGGTTTAACTGCGCCTATTCCATAAAGACTTTTTATATCGAGTATTCCAAGTCCTCTAATCTCCATAAAATATCTTATAGTCTCAGGAGATTTTCCTACTAGCATATCATCTTCAATTTTTTTTATCTCAACAGCGTCATCAGCAACAAGTCTATGGCTTCTTTTTATAAGCTCTAGTGCAGTTTCACTTTTGCCTACTCCGCTTTCACCTGTGATTAGTATCCCCATTCCATCTACATCAACTAAAACCCCATGCATCATAGTTTCAGGAGCTAAGAGCTCGTTTAAATAATCAAGCAGCTTATAGATGAATTTAGTAGTGCCCATAGGGGTTGTAAGTATTATTCTATTATACTTCCTTGCCGCATTAATCATAATTTCATCTGGCATTTGAGCTCTTGCTACTATCACTACAGGCAAATCATATGACATGTATTTATCCATACGCTCTTTTTTTGTTTCTTCGTCCAGTGAAAGATAGTATGAATATTCGACCTTTCCCATGACCTGTATTCTGTCATCTGGGAAATGATCATAGTACCCGTTAAGCTGCATGCCAGGTCTATTTATATCTGTAGTAGAAATATGATAATCTACTCCATCAGGTATATAGGCAACTCCAATCTTTAAATCCTCAATGATTTTCCTTATTGAAACTTTTTTAGTATCTGATTTATCAATCACTTTTTTGCCCCTTTCTAAAATGTTCAAATACTGCTTGGGCAGATTTTTTATTCATGCCTTCTACAGAGGCTAGCTCTTCCAACGTGGCATTTTTTAGACGCTCTATTGTTTTAAACTCTGAAATAAGAGCCATCTTTCTAGTCTTTCCTATGCCTGATATTTCATCAAGCTCCGATTTTTCCATCCCTTTATCTCGTAAAGATCTGTGATAGCTAATAGCAAACCTGTGAACCTCTTCCTGCACACTAGCTATAAATCTATATATCAGGCTGTGCTTTGAAAGCTCTACAGCTTGACTTTCAGTAGTAAGTCCTAGGGTTTTATGCCTCGAATCCTTATACATACCTAGCACTGGTATGCTTAGACCTTCTTCAGCTATTACCTTTTTAGCAACTGAAACCTGTCCTTTTCCACCATCCATAAGTATTAAATCAGGCAAATCAGGATGCTTTAGTCTTCTTCTTATTATTTCTTCCATTGATGCATAGTCGTTTGGTCCATCCACAGACTTAATTTTATATCTTCTGTATAGCTTTTTTGCTTTTTCTCCATTTACAAAAACTACTTGAGCTCCCACTGAGTCAACACCTTGGATATTTGATATATCAAAAGCTTCGACTCTTACTGGCATCTCATCTAGCTGAAGAAATTCCTGAAGCTCCTTCATTACTCCAACTGTTCTTTCTAGCTTTGCCATTTTAAGATTACTTTTTTGCTTTATAGCTTCAAAGGCATTCTTTCTTACTAAATCCAAAAGATGCTTTTTATCCCCTTTTTGAGGTACTGTTATTTGAACCTTCTGACCCTTTTTGCTTGAAAGCCAGTCAGACATTATTTGCATATCTTCAAAATCAGTATCTACAACAAGCTCTTTAGGAACGTAATTCACGCTCATATAAAACTGCTTTATAAATGAGCTTATTATTTCTTCTGCTTGAGAATTTCTGCTCTTGTCGAAAATAAAATTCTCTCTTCCAACTACCTTGCCGCCTCTTACGAAGAATACTTGAATACATGACAGATCCTCTTCCTTGGCTACAGCGATATAATCTTGGTCTATGGTAGAGGCTGAAACAATTTTTTGTCTTTCAAGCATGCCTTTCATACTAGATATTTTATCTCTAAGAATTGCTGCTTCTTCGAAATCCAGATTTTTTGCAGCTTGTCTCATTTTTTCTTCTAGTATGCTTATCATATCCTCGCTTTTTCCAGATAGAAAATCGATGATTTCATATATCATCTTCATATATTCAGCTTCATCTACTTTTCCAGTACAGGGTCCCACACATTTTTTGATGTAAAGGTTAAGACAAGGTCTTTCCTTTTTTTCTATAGACCTTTTAATATCTCTAGTGCAGGTTCTTATAGGATATATTTCCTTTATAACCTCCAAGGTCTCGTTTACTATAAAAGCATTTGTATACGGTCCAAAATATTTTGCCTTATCCTTTTCTACCTTTCGAACCTTTAGTACCCTAGGGAAATATTCGTTTAGAGTAACCTTTATGTACGGATAGGTTTTATCATCTCTAAGCAAAATGTTATATTGAGGCTTATATTCTTTTATTAAATTATTTTCTAATATCAGAGCTTCCATTTCCGAGTCTGTAACGATGTATTCAAACTCATCTATATGACTCACCATAGCCCTTACTTTTGCATCCATGTTTTTCTTACTCTGAAAATACTGCCTAACTCTATTTTTAAGTGAGATAGCTTTTCCCACATAGATTACTTTCTTGGTTTTATCTTTCATAAGATAAACTCCCGGCTGATGCGGGAGGTTCTTAATTAAATCCTTTAATTTATCGCTTAGCAAACTATCACATTCCTATTCCTATTTTCATAATCATTCCATAAATGAAAGGGATTAATACAGCTGGCAATATATTTGCAACCTTTATCTTAGTTGCTCCTACCATATTTAGTCCTATTCCCAAAATAAGCAAGCTTCCTACAGCAGTCATCTCAGCAACTATAGCATCTGTTAAAAGCGCTTTTATAGAGCTTGCTAATAGTGTAACTGCTCCTTGATATATAAATACGCTAACAGCTGAAAGAATAACACCTATACCCATAGTAGAGGTAAATATAATTGAGGTTATTCCGTCTAGTACAGATTTAGTAAACAAGGTCTCATGATTGCCTTCTAGTCCACTTTGCAGTGACCCAACTATAGCCATTGAGCCTACGCAAAAAAGCAAGCTTGCATTTACAAAGCCTTCTGCTATTTTAGATTCTCCATTTTTGTTTAGCTTTTTTTCAACGAAATCTCCAAGCTCTGCAAATCGTTTATCTATGTCTATAAGTTCTCCTATTATCGCTCCTATTACTAGTGAAAAAATCACAAGCAATAGATTTTGGGTGCTCATGGTTCCTGACATACCTATGTATATGATGCAAAGTCCGAGTCCCTTACTTATTGTTTCTCCCATCGATACAGGGATTCCACCTTTTAAAAAAAGCCCTATCAAGCTTCCAGCAACAATTGAAAGTGCATTTACTATAGTCCCTAGCATAAATTTTCCCCCGTATCTACCGTTTAGTATTTGTATATACAATAATATACAACAAAAATCCGAAGAAATAAACGAATCATGATATAATAGACAAAAGATTTTTATAATAAATCACTATGAAAAAGGAGATAGATTTTGTGAATTCATTATCGTTTGTTATTATTGGCTCTTGCCTTATGAGTATAGTTGGTTTCATACTTATGTATATAGATAAAAGAAGGGCAAAAAAAAATCATTGGAGAATTAAAGAAAGCACCTTATTTATAACTTCGGCGTTATTTGGAAGTCCAGGAGTTCTTCTTGGAATGTATGCATTTCGCCATAAAACAAAGCATGCTAGCTTCGTATATGGGGTACCTGCAATTTTATTTATTCAGATATTTGCTTTATATTATTTTAATATAATTTAAAAATAGCTCTGCTCTTTGTTTTCACAATATAGAGCAGGCTATTTTTTATGGAGGGGTCTTACTTACTTCTGTTTCTAGTTTTTACATCAAATATTACTGCTACTGCTAGAATAATACCTCTTATAATATACTGGTAGGATATTCCTACTCCAACCAAGTTCATACCATTTGTAAGAGAAGCCATTACGAAAGCTCCTATAATAGAACCCGTAACCTTTCCTACTCCTCCGTTTGCAGATACTCCACCTACATAGGCGGCAGCTATTGCATCTAGCTCAAATAGCGTTCCTGCTGTTGTAGTAGCTGACTGAAGCCTAGAAGTATATAATATGCCTGATAAAGCTGATAACATCCCCATGGATGCAAACACTATCATGGTGATTCGTTCTACATTAATACCGCTTAGTTTTGCTGCTTCAGCATTTCCACCTACTGCATAAACATGGCGTCCTATAATAGTTTTAGTAGTTATAAAGTGATAGATTAAAACTACTATAATAGTAATTACAACTGTCCAAGATAAGCCGTTATATCCTGCTAGTATCCATGTTACGTATCCTATAACTGCACTTATAGCAACTAGCTTCATAGTAAACATAGTGCTAGAAATCACTTCGAAATTATACTTTATCTTATCATTTCTTGTTTTTATCTCTGACCAAACATAAGCTGCAATTCCCACTATTCCTATAATAAGAGTGAGCACATGGAGATTTCCCATATTTACGAAATCTGGAATAAACCCATTTCCAATAGCATTAAACGCTTTGTTTGAAATTACTATAGTTCCTGTACCTTCAGTAACCATAAGCAGTGCACCTCTAAATACAAGCATTGCTGCAAGAGATGCAACGAAAGCTGGAATTCCCATCTTCGCAACTAAAAATCCTGTAAAGGTTCCTGTTATCGTTCCAAATACTAGAACTAAAAGTATAGTCACTGGAACAGATACATTAAATCTCATCATAAGTATTGCCGCTATAGCACCTAGAAATCCTGCCAAAAATCCAACTGACAAATCTATGTGCTTTATAACCATAACTAGAGTCATACCTACTGCAAGTACTGCTATATACCCAGTTTGATTTATAAGATTACTTATATTTCTCGAGGACATGAACAGTCCTCCTGTAGCTGCACTGAAGGTAACCATTATGATTATCAAGGCAATATACATACCATATTCTCGAATGTTTTGTTTTATTAAGCCCTTAGCTTCATTTATTAAACTCATTGCCTGCCTCCTAATTCGTGGCCATCTGCATAATTATTTCTTGATTTGCTTCCTCGCTAGATAAAACTCCTGTCATTTTACCCTCAGCCATGACATAAATTCTATCACACATTCCCAGTATCTCTGGAAGCTCTGAAGAAATCATAATAATGCTCAGACCCTTTGATATCAAATCATTTATTATGGTATATATCTCATACTTTGCTCCTACATCTATTCCTCTAGTAGGCTCATCCAGAATCAGAAGCTTAGGTGAAACAAACAGCCACTTTGCAAAGGATACCTTTTGCTGATTTCCTCCACTTAGATTCCCTACCTTTTGTTCTATGCTAGGTGCCTTAATATTCATAGAATCTTTATACCACGATGCTATTTTTACTTCTTCATTTTTGTTTATAAGACCATTTGGAGAGAATTTTTTTAAATTTGCTAGCGTTATGTTTTGCTTGATATCATCTATTAATATGAGTCCATCACCTTTTCTATCCTCTGAAACATAAGCAATTCCAGCTTTAATTGCATCGTATGGATTTCTAAGCTGAACTGCCTTACCTAAAAATTCAATCTCTCCTGATAATTTATAATTACTGATATTACCAAACACGCTATGGGCAAACTCAGTTCTTCCTGCTCCCATAAGTCCTGCTATTCCAACAACTTCGCCTTCTCTTACGTCAAAATCTATGTTTTTAAGAATGTCTCTTCCTTGTTTATAGTCAAAAGCATTCCAATTTTTCACTTCAAATATTACTTCACCGATATTATGCTCTTCTCTTTTAGGATAAATATTATCAATATCTCTTCCTACCATATTTTTAATTATAAATGGTTCACTTATAGGTTCGTCTTCATTGCTCTTTGAGCATATGGTTTTTCCATCTCTTAAAACTGTAACTGTATCAGCAATAGCAATAACCTCTTTTAATTTATGAGAAATCATAATAGAAGTTACTCCGTGAGACTTTAATTCCTTAAGTAGTGTTAGTAGATTTTCGCTATCATCTTCATTTAGCGCTGCTGTTGGTTCGTCTAGTATAAGCAATTTAACTTCCTTGCTAAGCGCCTTTGCAATTTCTATAAGCTGTCTCTTTCCCACTCCATGTTCTTTGACCTTTGATGAAGGATCGACATTTAATTTAACCTTATTTAAAAGCTCTTTAGATTTTAAAATTGTTTCATTCCAATCAATCAATCTACCTTTTTTAATTTCATGGCCTAAAAATATATTTTCATATACTGTAAGCTCTGGAACAAGTGCTAGTTCTTGGTAGATTATAGCAATGCCAGCTTTTTCGCTGTCGCTTATCCCTGAATATTTTTGAACCTGACCATTAAAAACTATATCTCCCTCATAATCACCGTGAGGATATACTCCGCTTAGTACTTTCATAAGTGTAGATTTTCCTGCTCCGTTTTCTCCTACCAAACAGTGAATCTCACCTTTTTTTACTTTAAAACTAACCTCATCCAAAGCTTTTACTCCTGGAAAGGTTTTGGATATGTTATTCATCTCCAATATATATTCACTCATGGACAATTCCTCCAAAACAAACTCTAATTAAAGCTATGAGTTTTAAGAGACTTGCAAAGGTTTAGCCCTTGCAAGCCTCTATTAATTTAATTACTCAAGCCCAGTAAATTCTTCTGCTTTATAGTATCCAGAATCAACTAGCTCAGCTTTTACATTTTCTTTATCTACAACTATAACTTCTGTTTGCTTAGCTTTTACATCTATTTTTCCATTGTTATATGATCCAGTTGTATCAGGTGTTCCTCCTGATAATAATGCAACTGCCATATCAATTGAGTCTTTAACTAAAGTACGAACATCTTTAAATACTGTCATAGATTGTTTTCCATCTATGATGTATTGAACTGAAGCTATCTCAGCATCTTGACCTGTTACAAGGTAGCTAGTTACAGCTGCGTCTGATCCAAATGCATCTGCTATAGCTCTTGCAGTTCCATCGTTTGGAGCTAGTATAAATACATCTCCCTTATCTGCATCTGCTGCTGAAGTAAGGTGAGCTTCTGCTTTGTTCTTAGCTTCGTTGAAATCCCAGTTAGTAGTGATTTGGCCGATAATTTTACCCATTTCATCTCTTGTAAGTGTTGCTTTGTCTTGAAGAGCTATAGCCTCTGAAGAGTTCTTGATTACAAAAGTTCCATCAGCGATTTTAGGCTGAAGTACGTTCCAAGCTCCTTCAAAGAATAGGAAAGCGTTATTATCTGATGCAGCTCCTGCATACAGGTAAAGTGGATGTCCAGTTCCAGTTGCATTGTCTACTAAGTATTGAGCTTGAGCTTCACCAACAGCTATAGAATCAAATGTTACATAATAATCTACAGCTTCAGTATCAGTGATTAAACGGTCATAAGATATTACATTTATTCCCTCTGCCTTAGCTGCTTCAACCGCTGCCGCTGCTGCTCCACCATCGTGAGGACAGATAATTAGAGTCTTAATACCTTTTGCAATAAGAGCATCTACATTTTCTTTTTCCTTAGCTGATGAACCTTGGCTAAATAGAATCTCTACAGAATACTCTGTATCTTTTAATGCTTCTCTAAAACGAGTTTCATCCTGAACCCATCTAGGCTCGTCTTTGGTTGGTAGAACTATTCCTACGTCAACTTGTGCACTTTGTCCAGAGCACGCAGTTAGTCCCATTAAAACTACGACAAACATAAGTAGTGCTAATACTTTTTTCATTACCCTTCCTCCTTAAATAAATCGTTTTCCTGATAAACATAAGATTTTTATCTCTTAAATTATCTCAAAATTCTAAAATTAAGTAACTATACTAATTTAACAACATATATAAGGATTTGGGGGGATTAATAAAAAAAATGTAAATTTTAGAAAATATCTGTAATATTTTGTGTCTAAATTTTACTGTTTGCGATATACATCTGATTTTAAGTGAAATCCGTCTTTTATTATTGTTTCGTCTATATTAGATTTATCAACTGCAACTGGTTCTAAAAATAAGCACTTGATATCATAAGTCCCGTCGCTCATTGTGGCTTTAGTTTCAATTTTCTCACCATTTGCAAGCTTTATAGCCATCTCTATAGCTATAGTAACCAAATCATCTATTGGTTTGTATACTGTCATAAGCTGAGTGCCTTCTACTATTCTTTGACAAGCAGTTAAATCTGCATCTTGCCCCACTAGTATAACTTCGCCTGAGAGTCTGTATTCAGAAAGTGCTTCAAATGCAGCTTCAGCAAGACTGTCATTTCCAGATATAATTGCATCTGGTTTTACATCACTTTTCAAAGTCTCTTCTGTATATCTAAAAGCCTCTTCCTTAAGCCAGTTTGTGGCCCAATATTCTTCAATTAAATTGATTTCGCCACTTTCAATATAAGGCTTTAATATTGAGTCATAGCCTTGTTTTATCATATTTGTATTGTTATCAGACTTTGCTCCATTAATTATCAGTAAATCCTGTACTTGTTCGTCTACTACTGTCTGTGCCATAAGCTGGCCTACTTTGAAGTTGTCAAAGGATATGTAAAGGTCTACATTTGCATTTTGAACTAGCCTGTCATAAGAAATAACAGGAACTCCTTTCGCCTTGGCAAGAGATACCGCCTCTGCTGCTGCTTTATAATCTGTTGGAACTATCATTAAAACATCTATCTCTTGTTTTAATAGATATTTCACCTGCTCTATTTGGTCGTTGTCATTGTTATTTGCATTTAGAACTATCAAATCAACTCCGTATTCAGCCGCCTTTGCTCTTAGAAGGCCACTGTCCTTTATCCATCTATCTTCCTTTAGTGTCCCAAGAGTAAGACCTATTTTCGTTAGCTTGTTTTCTGCTTTTAAGATACTGTCGTTTTTTTCATTTGCTTTAAGATATATGTTAGTTTCATAGGCTATCATAATTACAAGTGCTAACAATGTAATAATCAGCGCTCCTATAATTATTTTTTTTGTATCTAGTTTAGGTTTATTCATCATTTATCACTCCCGGCTCTGTATTCAGTCGGTGTCAATCCAGTTATTTTTTTAAAAATCTTGCAATAGTAATTCGGGTCATTATATCCTATCTCAAGGCTTATATCCTTGACACTTTTTTGAGTCCTGCTTAACATTTCGAGTGACTTTTCTATTCTTAAATCCGTAAGATAATCTGTAAAGCTTTTTCCAATTTTCTGCTTAAAAATTTTACTGAAATAATGGTAGCTGATATTCACTTGCTTGGCTACAAAATCCATGCTAATATTCTCATTGTAATGCTTATCAATGTATTTTAAGGCATCTGGAATCACGCCTTCTTCTATAGACAGTAGCTGAGCTTTTGCTTCACTATCCCACTGCAATATGAAATTAGAAAACTGATTCGCCATTTCTAATATAGAGTCTGAGTTTAATAACCGCTCTATTTTTTCTCCTGTTTTTTGAGTCATATCTATAGGAAGGTGCTTTTCACATATCACTAGGGCTTCTAATAATCTTTGCTTATATATATGCGCTGGAAGGTGAGATATTTTATCATGGAATTTTTTTAAGCTGTGCTTTGCTCCCACAAAGTCTAGTCTTCCAATATTCTCAGCTAGCCTTACAAGCTGATAGGCATAGTCCTTTACCTCAGACTCATTCACGCTATTATCAGCTTCATAAACGTTAACCTTATAATCACCAAAAGCTGCTAGCTCACTTTCTTTTAGGGACTCATATATATTTTCATAATCCTTTAAGCTGCCTATGCCTATCTTAAACTCATAAGGAAACTGTCTCGATAATTTCTGATGCAAGGATTTTATTTCATCGATTAAGAAATCTGATATTCGCCTATCATCAGTATTTGGCACCCATGCGTACTGCTTGCTTGCAACGCTCTGGCTCACAATACAAGGAGCTATTTTTTTTAATAATATCCTAGCTGTTTCAAAAAAAGCTTGAATTTGACTAGATGTTTTGTAATCATCTGGCCCATCCTCAGTTATTTTCAGTGTGATTGCACATCCTTTTTCAAGATTTATTTCAAATAAATTTTCATAAAAATCCTTTGAAAAAAAATCTTCAAATGCATACATATGCTGAGTTATAAACTGATTTTCAAGCAATGGCGAAACAAGGGTTAGCTTCTCTTTTAGCTCATACTCCCACTTATTTTGAATTTGCTTGCTTTTAACTATCTTGCTTGCTTTCTCTATTGCCATAAGAAGCTGGTCTTTTTTTATTGGCTTTAGCAGATATTCTACCGCTCCAAGACCGATAGATTCTTTTGCATAATCAAAAAGATCATATGCTGTAAGCACTATAAACAATATATTTGGATTGCTGGCTTTAATCTGTCTAATTGCTTCTAGTCCATCTATTCCAGGCATTTGAATGTCCATTATAGCTATATCTGGACTAAGCTCATTAACTTTAATTATAGCTTCTTTTCCACTAGATGCAGTTGCTACTATATTTACATCCTCAATATTGTTTTTTATTATCTTCTTAACAGCCTCTATCGCTAGATATTCATCATCTGCAATCAGTATTCTTAGCATAAAACACCTCTATAGTCTATTATTGAGTGGTAAACTTAAGATTACCTTGGTTCCCTTGTCTGGTGTACTCACTATATCAATTATCTTTTGTTTTTCTTCTACTTGAAATGAAAGCTTGAGTCTTTTTATAACATTACTTACACCTATGCCTGAAAGATGCTTATTTGAGTTTTCTACAGCTGTTTCCTCGGCATTATCTTCATTTATTAAATTATCTACCTGCTCTTTTGTCATCCCCATCCCATCATCCTCAATGGAAATTATAAGAACATCATTTTCTACTTTAGTTTCAAGCCTTATAGTTCCATTTCTTTCAAGATTTTGAAGTCCGTGAATATATGCATTTTCTATTATTGGCTGAAGTGTAATCCTAGGGATTTTTATTCCTAGCGAGTCCTTGTCTATGTTATATTCATAAGCTATTCTCTCCCCAAACCTCATCTTGAGTATACTCATATAGTTGCTCACAAATTCAAGTTCATCACTAAGGGGTACTAGCTCGTCCAAGCTTTTTAGATTGTATCTAAATATATCCGCTATATTTTGTATGAAAAGTGAAGTCGTCTCTGCATCCTCAATTACAGCTAGCTGAGAAGCTGCATTTAATGTATTGAAAAGAAAATGTGGATTAATCTGAGACTGTAAAAATTTCAGTTCAGATTCCTTTAAAAGGGCTTTCATTTTAAAGTTCTGTACCTCTTGGTCTCTTAATCTATTTTCAACCTCCGCTTGATTTTTTATATCTACTATATGTCCCTTTACGCTGTCCATCATTTTTATAAAGGCTTCAGAAAGTATATCAATTTCATCTCCTGTATGGGTCTTTTCCATTTCTATATAAAAATTCCCTTTGGCTATTTCTTCAGCATTATGAGACAAATCTGTAAGAGGCTGGGTGAGCTTATACGATGACCTTATTGCTACAATAAGGGTTACTACTATCATAGAAATAATAAGACCTAAATTGAGTATAAACAAGAATCTCATAGTCTGATTTAAAACGTCATATCGCTTTGAGCCTTCCTCTAGGCGGTTGTTCAGCATTTCTACTATATATGAATCTATATATGCTCTGATTTCATTACTTCTTGCAAAATGCTCGGTATACTGGCTACTTACTCTTCCACGCTTTGAAATTACAGCCTTATCAGTTTCAGCTAGCAAGTCCTCTAGCATAAAGCCTATGTCTTTTAACAGCATTTCATCTCTGTTATAGCTTAATTTTCTAGGAATTTTAGCTGCCAGATTATTTAGACTATTATAATGGGAATAATAGTCTAGCAAATCTTCAGAAGAAGCACTGATTAGATATTTCTCAAGCTCCATATTTAACTCAGTTACATCGTTTTTCAAATTATTAAGATATACGTAATCCACTATTATATCCTGAGTATTGCTCTTTAAAAATACTGCCGTAAAATATGAAATCATACTTACGCTTCCAAGCAAAAATATAGGAACTAAAAAGTAAATTATGAGCTTTTTTCTTATTCCAATGAATTTAGCAAAATAGTTTTTCATCTTATCACCTACCTTGCTTTTGGATGTTTATCTGAGTATTTATGTAGGTAGGAGTGTAGTAACCTTTATTAATATTTACCATACTCTCTACACTCATATATCCCATGCTGTATCCATCGCTTTCAATAGTACTGTGAATGATGCCTTTATCTATATAATCTTTTATTTTATCTGAGCTTCCTGTTCCTACAAGTTTAATTTTTCCTACTCTATTTCTATCTACTATAAGCCTCGCACTACCTAGAGTATCTGAAGTGCTAAGCGTAAGAATAGCGTTAATTTCAGGATGATTGCTTATTATATCCTGAGTTATTTCCTCTGAGCTAATTACTCCCATAGCAGAGGTATATACCTTTACTATTTCCATATTTGGCTGTTCCTTTAAAAAATCGAAGAATCCGCTCATTTTAAGGTCATATTCCAAGGTATCGCTTCCTATATCTTCATTGGAAATTACTGCTATTTTAGCAATCCCTCCAGTAGCTTCATGCATTAGCTTTGCAGCTTCTTTTCCAAATGTATAGCTGTTTGCTCCTATATATACCTGTCTTTTGCTAGAAGAGGAATCGCTATCTACTGTCACAACTGGGATATTTTGTTCAAAAGCTTGGTCGATACGCTTTGAGTAATCAGCCAATCTAGGCACATAGGTAATTATTCCATCGACGTTTGAAATAGTTGCTATGTCAAGATACTTATAAGCCTCTTGAGCATTAGAAAATCTCGGAGATACATATTCTACATAGACATTGTAGTCAAGTGCAGCTTTTTTTACTCCCTCCTCTACTTTTTGCCAAAAAGGGTCAGTCGAGCTTTGAGCGATGAAATAAAAATGATAGTCTGGAGCTTCTTCAACGAGCTTTGAATTAATAGCTTTTAACTGTCCTAGCACTACAGATGCCAAGCATATGGCTATAACAAGTAAGCTTATAGAGTATTTTTTTATCAGCCTAACCAAGCCTCTTAGCATAGGCAGCTATCCCCTTTCACGATTTATAATCTAGATATTTTCTTTTACAGAAATTCTTCTTTTTTCTGCATCGCTCATATGTCCTAGCTCTATTAGACGAATCACTTGATAAGCCTCTAAAGCAGTCACAGGAGGTATTGTTTTATTAACTATAGCTTCGTAAATTCCTTTGTAATAAAGTCTATAGTCTCCAGTTAATGTAGGTATGACTTTTTTATTATCTTCTTCATATAAAATTCCATAGGATTCTTCATCTACAGCTGCAATAGGATAGCTCTCACCACATCTTAGAGCATTTTCCTGAGGATCTAGACCGTAAGTTGCGTAGCTTCCCTTAGTACCTAAGGCCATAAATCTTGGCAAAACAACATTTACAAGTGAGCCCGCTTTTAATGTCACTTTAAGGTTTTTTTCTTCGTAGTAAAGTATCATTTCAAACTGGTCTACCTCACTTGATTGTCTTTGCCTTGCAATATCGCAGTATAATTCATCTGGCATCCCAAATAAATCAAGTGCTTGGTCTATAAGGTGCGAGCCTAAATCAAACAATACTCCAGATCCTGGGAGACTGCATTCTCTCCAGCCATCTTTTTTAACCTCTGGTCTAAATCTATCAAAATGAGATTCAAGCTCTACCAGTCTTCCTAAACTGCCATTAGCTATTAGACTTTTTAGAGTCAGATAGTCTCCATCATATCTTCTATTTTGGTATGCAGAAAGTACTAGCTTTAGCTTCTCTGCTTTTTCAATCAGAACTTTTGCACTTAGAGAGTCTGGTGTAAATGGCTTTTCAATTACAACATGCTTCCCATCATCTAGTGCTTTGTTTGCCAGTTCAAAGTGCAGCTGATTAGGTGTACTTATAATCACTAAATCTATATTATCATTTTTTGTAATTTCATCTATATTATCGACAATTTCTGCCCTAGGAAAATCCAGCTTAGCTTGAACTTTTTTCTCCGGATTTGTCGTAACTATCATCTTTATATCAAACTCTTTTAAACCTCTTAATACTCCACCTTGAAAAAACCTTCCTGATAGGCCATAGCCTACTAAACCTACATTAATTACAGTCTTATTTTCTTTATTCTCGATTTTCATATACTCACCTCGATTGTTTTAGGTTAAAAAACAGCTTGAGCCATGCCTATGCATTTAAACTCAAGCTGTAAGTACATAATATATGATTATTAAAGAGCTGCTATAACTTCTATTTCTACTATTGCGTCCTTAGGAAGTCTAGCTACCTCTACAGCTGATCTAGCTGGAGGGTTTTGTGGAAAATATGTTGCATATACTTCATTCATAGCTACGAAATTATTCATATCGCTTAGGAAAACAGTTGTTTTTATAACGTTATCCATAGTAGCTCCTTCAACTTCAAGTATAGCCTTTACGTTTTCTAATGATTGCTTTGTAGCTGCAGCAATCTCAGTAACCATTTCTCCAGTTGCTGGATTAAGTGGAATCTGTCCTGAAGTAAAAATCATATTTCCTATTCTCATAGCCTGAGAGTATGGTCCTATTGCTCCCGGTGCTTTTTCTGTTGCGATTACTTTTTTACTCATTGATATATCACTCCTTATATGAATTTATTCTTATTCTACCACGAAATTTCTGCATAAGAAAGTACACTGTAAATATAGCAATATATCTACAGTGTACTTATAAAATTCGAAATTTATTTAATTAGTTCATTACTGCTTCGATTTCTTTTGAATTTACATGGTTTTGTTGCTTGCAAGCTTTAATTACGTGCTTAGCAAGGATAGAAGTAGTAACTGATCCAACTCCTCCTGGAACTGGAGTAATCATAGCTGCTTTATCAACTATGTTATCAAAATCAGTATCTCCACACATATTTCCATCTTTATCTACGTTTATACCTACATCTATAACTACAGCGCCTTCTCTTACCCAGTTTTCTTTAACTAGTCTAGGAACTCCAACGCCTACTACAACTACATCAGCCTCTTTAGTCATCTTAGCAGAATCCTTTGTAAAGATATGGCAAGTAGTTACAGTTGCAAATTCATTAAGTAAAAGTATAGATACTGGCTTACCAACAACCATAGATGCTCCAACTACTGTAACATCTTTACCTTTTACATCTACATCGTAGAACTTAAGAATTTCCATAACTGCAGTTGGTGTACATGGTGGGAAACCTGTTTCGTCTCCTTCAGTCATTTTACCAACATTTACAGGGCTAAAACAATCTACGTCTTTTTCTGGTGAGATTATGTACTTAATTACGCTCTCATCAAGCTGTTGTGGCAATGGTCTAAATATTAGCATACCATTAACTGATGCATCGTTATTTAATTCTTGAAGCTTTGCTATAAAGTCATCTTGTGTAATGTCTGCTGCAAGCTCTACAACTTGAGTCTCAATTCCAACTTTTTTGCATTTTGTTAGAGCTCCTTTTTCATAAGCTAAATCGTCTCCTCTAGCTCCAACTCTTACGATAGCTAGCTTTGGTGTTATCCCCCTAACACTTAATAGCTCAACTTCCTGAATAAGCTCTTCAGTAATACTATCTGCTACTGGTTTACCTTTAATTATCTCTCCCATTTAACACGCCTCCCTATAATAAAAAAATTTATCATCTAGTGCTGCTATTCTCATTATATACTATTTTATTCACAAAATAAATAATTATTCGAAATATATTATTTTTATACATAAATATTCATAGTTATAATAATAATTAGAAATTTTTATTTCACATTTTCAACCTATCACTTAGGCTAATATAATTATCGCTAAAATTTAATAGCAATAATTATCTTCAGCTTTCCCATAAAACTTATAGTATTTGGCTTTTCAAACACTAAATATGAGATATAATTATAGCTATATCATTAAAAATACAGCTGTGCAAAGGAGTAGATTAGATGACAAAACAACTTAAGGCAGATATTGCCTTACTACTTGTTACGGTTGGATGGGGAGCTTCCTTTATATTGACCAAAAACTCACTGTCTGAGCTTCAATCCTATAATTTTCTTGCTTTAAGATTCATTTTTGCTTTTTTTATATCTGCAGTAATTTATTACAAAAAAATAATTTCAATTGATAAATTTACCTTAAAGTATGGAATTTTGCTGGGCTTATTGTTATTTGCAACCTATGCTTTTCAAACAGTAGGAATAAATTACACCACAGCATCCAAATCCGCTTTTATCACTGGATTTAGCGTAATACTTGTTCCTATTTTTTCTGCAATAATCGCAAGAAAGCTTCCAAATCTTCTAACTGTAATAAGTGTCGCCTTAGCTTTTTCGGGTCTTGCCTTAATCACCCTAAATCAAGATGTAGGCGGACTAAATATTGGAGATATCTACACAGGAGTTTGCGCTGTATTCTTTGCAATTTATATCATTCTCGTGGGCAAGTTTACTGTAAAAGCAGAATCCATAGCCTTTGCAATAGTTCAAATCGGAGTAGTAGGTTTCTTAAGTCTTATAGTATCTCTAGCAATAGAAACTCCTACAGTACCTGTAAGTCTTCCAGTGTGGATTAACCTAGCTATATTAAGCTTAGTATGTACTTCTGGAGCCTATATAGTTCAAAACGTAGCTCAAAAATACACCTCAGCTACTCACACTGCACTTATTTACACCTGTGAGCCAGTATTTGCAGCTATATTTGCATACCTTGCAGTGGGCGAAGTTCTAGGAGTAAAAGGAAGTATGGGCGCTGTTCTTATAGTTGTAGGAATGCTTCTTATCGAGCTTGATATTCCAAAGCTCCTTTATAAAAAAACTCATCCTTAATGTTCCGCATGACTTTCATTGTAAAAAAATTTATAAAATGCTATAATTAAAACAATATCGATATTCGATATTGTTTTTCGTTTAAATAATATTGAGGTGATACACTTGGCAGATCAAATCTTAAGAAAATTTTTTCTTGGCTTTATTCAGATTCACATATTGCATCATGCAAAGAAAGAGCCTATCTATGGTACTTGGATGATAGACGAGCTAGAAGAGCATGGCTATGATATGAGTCCTGGCACACTTTATCCTATACTTCACAGTATGGAAAATAAAGGACTGCTTACTAAAGAGGATAAAAATGTAGATGGCAAAATTAGAAAATACTATTCTATCACTCCTCTTGGCGAAGATATACTAGAGCAAGCTAAAGCCAAAGCTTATGAACTCTTTAAAGAGATTAAATAAGGGGGTATTATGTTTAAAATAGAAAATCTTAAATACAAAAATATATTAGATGTAAAAGATTTAGAAATTGGTTCAAACATAGTCACTACTATAGTAGGAAAAAGCGGAAGTGGTAAAACTACTCTTCTTAAGCTTTTAAACAAACTCATTAGTCCTGAAAGCGGAAAAGTTTACTACCTAGAAAATGATTTAGAACAAGTAGATTCAATCGCTCATAGACGAAACGTAGTAATGTTATCTCAGACTCCTGTTGTTTTTGCTGGTTCAGTTAAAGATAATCTTCTAATTGGACTTGATTTCTCAGAAAAGCCTCACCCATCTGATGATAAGCTAATCGAGGTTCTTCATAAAGTTCAACTTAACCTTTCACTATCTGCAGATGCAGACAAGCTATCTGGTGGAGAAAAGCAAAGACTATCCCTAGGAAGAATATTGCTCATGAACCCTGAAGTTTATTTGCTAGATGAGCCTTCCTCTGCACTCGACAAAGAAACTGAAGGTATCGTCATATCGACTTTGTATACACATGTAAAGGAAACTAATAAAACCTTGATAATGGTAAGTCATTCTACTGAGGTTGCAGATGATTATTCTGACTGCATAATAAAAATGGAAAACGGCTCAGTAATTGATATTAAGGAGGTGTAGAAATTGGATTCTTCGATATTGGAGCTGAGCTTTATTCAGCTTGGACTTGCATATATTTTTGTGCTAATTACACTTGTAATCATAAGAAAAAGAAAGCTAAATCGGGAAAAAGAACTTCTGATTTCCACTATCAGAATGACTATTCAGCTTATACTGACTGGCTATGTACTTGTATATATCTTTGATAATGTAAGTATGCTTTATACGATTTGCATAATTATTTTGATGGAGTGCTTTGCAATCTATACTATATTTAAGCAAAGCAAGCATCCTCTTAGCTCAAAGCTAAAAAAAATAATAGCTTTTTCTATGAGCATCGGCACCTTATCTAGCTTATTTTATTTCTTGATTATAGTTGTTCGGATATCACCATGGTATGACCCTAGATATTTTATCCCAATAGCTGGAATGCTTATAGGAAACTCTATGACAGGTATTTCTCTCGGAATATCTACATTAATAAAAGGCATGACTACTCAAAAGGACAAAGTAGAAACTGCACTTATGCTGGGTGCAACTCCAAAACAAGCCTCAAAAGAATTTATAGATTCAGCTTTCGATTCAGCTATATTGCCAACCATCAACTCCATGCTTGGAATGGGGATAATTTTTCTTCCTGGTATGATGACTGGTCAAATACTATCAGGTACTTCTCCAGTGGTTGCCATAAGATATCAAATAGCTATTATGCTAGGAATTTTGGGAAGTGTGTCTTTTACTACTATATTGAGTCTTAGCCTAGGCTATAAAACATTTTTCAACTCAAATAAACAGCTCGATTATTAAACTACATCTTTTACATTTTTCACATGAAATATTGTCATTTAGATGTTAACCTTATTTATGTATATGTGTTATAATTTGCATGATAATAATTTGCATATGAAATTTGGAGGTTTCTTTAATGAAAAATGTAATTTTTGAATGGATTAAAACTATTGTGATAGCTTTTGCTGCAGCATTTCTTATAAATGTATTTATCACTCCACTTCAAGTTCACAGTGTATCAATGAATCCAACTCTAGTTGAAAATGACTATCTTATTTTAAACGACCATGCCAAAATAGAGCGTGGAGATATTGTATCCTTCACTTCAGATATCCCTTTTGAAGAATATGAACTGCAAAGCTTCAACTTCATCCAAAAGTTTCAAGCTGGAGATACAAAAAACCTAATCAAAAGAGTCATTGCTCTTCCTGGTGATCAGCTTCAAATCTACGATGGTAAAGTATATCTCAATGGAGAGTTACAAGAAGAACCTTACATCTTAGGCGATTTTACTTTTGGTGATATCTATATAGAAGAAATTCCAGAAGGTGAAATTTTTGTAATGGGAGATAATAGAGATAATAGCTTGGATAGCAGAAGCTTTGGAACCGTATCTATAGATAAAGTCCAAGGAAGAGCTATGGTACGTCTTTTCCCTTTTAATAAAATAGGAGTCTTAGAATAACTTAAAAAGCCTTGAATCATTTAGTATAAAATGATTCAAGGCTTTTATTGTTAATAAAATAAGTTTTTCAGTATAATAAAACTTGTGCTTTTATAATTAGTTAAAAATTTTTGATTTTAAATTATTCGTTAGCCCATTCGTCCATACGTTTCATAACTTCATCGTAGGTTTTTTGAGAAATTTCAGGAAGATATCCTCCAAGTGCTTCCTTGGCTTGCTTAAATCCATCTTCTATAGCTGCTTTTAGCTTACCAATCTGAGCTTTATCTCCCCCAGAAATTGCTTTTGCAAAATCAACTATTCTAGTCGCTACTGCATCTACGCTATATTCTCCGCCTTCTTCTATCGATGCCTGAGCTTCTAGCCTAGTCTGCTCATCTACTTTTACTTCTTTTCCGTCTTCAAATACGTCATTAAAAGTAAGCCCTTGTCTTCTCAAAAGCTCCTTAACCATGTTCCTTAGGTTAGCATGTCTTTGCTCAGCTTCAGCTTTTAATTTATCAACAGCAGTTTTATCGTAGGTTATATATTTTTCTTCAACTTTTTCTGATTTCTCATACTTTACCGCTGGATTATTTTCTACTTTTGGAGAGCTGACATCCTTGTCCTTCTCAGCTAGCTTTTCTTTCACAGGCTTACCTTGAGGTAGTATCTGTCCCTGCGAATTAACTGATTTAATATCCATATTATTTCCTCCTTGATAATCAACAAAAATACAAGTCATATTTCCATTTTTGCTCTATATTATATATCGGCAGAAAATAAAAACTTAATAGATATCATTTCCTTCTTTTTTCCAATTCCTCATCTATATCTTTATAATCTACACCCTTTTCGACCATAAGTACTGTAAGGTGATACAGCAAATCTGATATCTCATATATAAGCTCTGATTTGTCATCATTTTTTGCTGCGATAATCACTTCTGCACTTTCTTCCCCTACTTTTTTGAGGATTTTATCCAGTCCCTTGTCAAATAAATACGAGGTATAAGAACCCTCTACCTTATTTGCTTTTCTGTTTAAAACAACTTCATAAAGCTCACTTAAATTTTTCATTTTTCCACCACCTTTAAAAGTCTATATCGTTCATATATCATTAAATACATACCGATTAAAATTTTATTAAAATACCTTTTTAATTTTTAATTTCTATATTCTATATAATCTCTTAAACAATCTGGTTGAAAAAACAGCTAGTTTCACCAGTATGACAAGTAGGGCCTTCTGGTAGGGCTTTTATAAGTACTGTATCTGAGTCACAGTCTAAATACAGCTCTTTAACCTTTAAAATATTTCCTGAGGTTTCCCCTTTTTTCCAGAGTTTATCTCTGCTTCGGCTATAAAAATATACACACCTAGTCTCAAGTGTTTTACTATACGCTTCCTCGTTTGTGTATCCTAGCATCAGCACCTGATTTGTATTATAATCTTGAACTATTACTGGAACCAATCCTTTGCTAAAATCAACCATAGCTTTATCCCACCCTAACTGATATTTCATTTTGTGATAGATACTTTTTTACACTTCCTATGCTATCTTGATTGTAGTGAAATATAGAAGCAGCTAAAGCTCCAGTAGCTCCTGTTTTTTCAAATACCTCTAAGATATCTTCTTTTGAACCACAACCTCCAGAGGCTATCACTGGAATATTTACAGCCTTTGTTACTTTATCTAGAAATTCAGTATCATATCCACTCTTTGTTCCGTCACTGTCCATACTAGTTAAAAGTATCTCTCCAGCTCCTAAATCTGCCGCCTTTTTTATCCACTCTAAAGCATCCATTCCTGTCTGAGTAGTACCTCCATTTATTACTACTTCTTCTCTGCCATTTATTTTTTTGGTATCTACTGCTACTACTATGCATTGACTTCCAAATAGCTTGGCTCCATCTGTTATCAGCTTAGGATTTTTCACTGCACTGCTGTTAATCGATACCTTATCCGCTCCTTTTAAAATCACATTTCTCATATCCTCAACTGTTGAGATTCCTCCTCCCACAGTAAATGGAATAAATATTGATTTTGCGACTTTTTCCACCATTTCAAGCATAGTTTTTCTAGCTTCTAAGGTTGCTGATATATCTAAAAATACAAGCTCATCTGCTCCATCCATGTAGTATTTTTGAGCAAGCTCAACTGGATCTGCTATAGTTTTTAAGCCTTCAAAATTAATACCTTTAACTACCTTTGAATCCTTTACATCAAGACATGGGATAATGCGTTTATATGCCATAACTTCCTCCTAATTCAAATGCTTTTTCCAAATCTATTCTGCCACTGTAAATGGACTTGCCTAGTATTGCTCCTGCAAGCTTATTATCTTTTATACTCTCTAAATCTTCATAGTCAGCTACTCCACCTGATACTATTATCTCGCCACTGTAGATTTTGCTTAGCTCTAGAGCTAAGTTAATATTTGGCCCCAAAAGTGTTCCATCCTTTGTGATATCTGTTAATACTATTCTTCTTACATTTAGATTTTCCAGCTTACTCGTGATATCATATACCAGTGCCTCTGAACCATCTAGCCAGCCTCTAGTCATCAGCACTTCACCTTTCACATCAAGAGCTGCAACTATTTTATCTTTATATATTCCTACTGCTTTTACAAATAGCTCAAAATCTTCTGCTATCATGGAGCCAATAACTACAGAGTCTATCCCAAGCTCTAGAGCAGTTTCTATATCTTCAATAGTTTTTATTCCACCTCCTAGCTGAATCTTTTGCCTTTGTGATGTTTTCAATTTACATATGTCCTTTATTATCCCCATATTTGCAGACTTATCCCCAAGAGCCCCATCTAAATTCACTATATGGACTTCTTCTGCTCCTAGATTAAGAAAGTTATTCACAATAGCAACTGGATTTTCCCCAACTACTGTTTCTTTTGCAAAATTTCCTTGATAGAGTCTTACCGCTCTTCCCGATTTAATGTCTACAGATGGTATAATTTTCATAGCACATCTCCTTAAAATTTCTTAGTATCTTAAGTCCTGAGTTTCCACTTTTTTCTGGGTGAAACTGAAGTCCATATATATTGTCCTTTGCCACTATAACTGGCATATCTTCTGTATAGCTACAGATGCCTACGACCTCATCTTTTTGTTCATATGCTCTATATGAGTGAGCAAAATATCCGTCAAACTTATCGCCTAAGCCTCTAGTGAGCCTAGTGCTTTTTCTTAGCTCAATTTTATTCCAACCCATATGAGGAGTCACCACTGCCTTATCTAGCAAATCCACTTTCCCTGAAAAAAATCCTAGCCCAGTGCTTAGCCCTTCCTCAGTCCCAGAGTCATAAAATATTTGCATTCCCAAGCAAATCCCCAGTATCTTCTTTGTCTTTGCAAACTCTGATATGACCTCTTTAGTAAAACCTTTAGCTTTTAGATTTTCTATTGCAGTCTTAAATGAGCCAACTCCAGGGATAATCAGTCCAGAAATTTCACTTAACTGAGCTGGACACGTTATTACCATTGATTTTGCTTCAATGTTTTCAAGGGCACTTTCTACACTTTTTAAATTTCCTGCATTGTAATCTAAAATTCCTATCATTTATTCCTCCACCTTTCCTTTGGTCGAAAATATTTCTCCATCCACTACTGTTATTGCTTGTTTTATTGCTAATCCTAAGCTTTTAAAAATAGCCTCTGTTATATGATGGTCATTCTTCCCTTTTAATACATCTATGTGAATGGTAGATTCGCTGTTATTTGCGATAGCCCTTAAAAACTCAAGTGTCATATCCGTATCGTAAGCTCCGATTTTTTCTCTTTTAAATTCATAGTCAAAATCTAGATAAGCTCTACCACCCATATCTATAACTGTTCTAACTAGAGCTTCATCCATAGGAATAATTGCGTTTGCATATCTATTTATTGAGGTATCCTTTATCATCATTTTTAAAGTCTTGCCTAAAGCTATTGCAGTATCTTCGATTGTATGATGAGTATCTACAAACAAGTCTCCTTCGACTTTTATATAACCATTCAAGTTCGCATATCGTCCAAAGGTTATGAGCATATGGTCGAAAAATCCAATTCCAGTATCTGATTCTAAGCTTTTATACTCATCAGCCCTGGTATCTAAAAGAATTTCGATTTTTGTCTCCGATGTGAGTCTTTTATACTGCCCTCTCATTTTGATATCCCCTTCTTTCTTCTTTAGCAAGTGATATAGCTCTTTTTATCTCAGATACCAGCTTCACATTGTCCTCTATATTGCCTGCAGTTATTCTTATCCCATCTTCAAATGAACGAATTAGGATTCCTTTTTCTAGTAAATATTCATAGATATCTGCTGAGTACTTTGTTTTTATATAGATAAAATTAGCTGAGCTTTCATAAATCTCGGTTTCATCATCATTTATTTCAGCTATAAGTGAAGAATATAAATCATCTCTTGAGCATTTCACTTCTTTAATGTATTTTGCAATAAGCTTAGGATAACTCAGTATCTCAGTAGCTATATTTTGGGTCAAGCTGTTCACATTGTATGGAGAGCGTATCTGCTCTATTTTATCTATATTCTTTGAATTGGAGCCTAAGAAGCCTACTCTTATCCCTGCCAGCCCTAAGGCTTTTGAGCAAGTTTTGGTTATTACAAGATTGTCGTATTTTGATATCAGGTCAGACACGCTTTGATTGTAAAAATCCATGTAGGCTTCATCTACTATAACAGTTCCCCAGAATGTTTTAACCAGCTGCTCTACATCTGATTTCAAAAAACCTTTGCCAGTTGGATTGTTGGGATTTGAAAAAACTATAACTGATGCCATATTTATTCTTGCAGCATTTATAAGGTCTTCGAGCTTCATGGTCTTAACCTTAATCAAGCTAGCATTATATTTTTTAGAATATACCTCATACATTGAAAAATCTGGATCAAAGCAAACTACAGTTTTAGACTGAGCAAATACTGAAAATGCTAAATCTATAAGCTCATCAGAACCATTTCCTGCAACTAGGTTTTCATAAGGAATTTTGGAATACTTGCTATATGCCTTTCTTAGCTTAATAGCCTTTGCATCAGGATATCTATTTATACTCACTTTGGAAAGTACTGACTTTTGTATGATTGAAGCTATTATCTCTGCTTCATAATCCTTAGCTCTCTCATTAGCATCTAGCTTTAATATATTACTCATCATCTGAAAACCTCCTCAAAATCGAATTTGCATGTCCATCTAAATTTTCTGCCTTTGCAAAACAAGCTATATCCTTATAAATTTTTTCAAGCCCTTCTTTGCTTGCTTCTATATAGTTACTTCTTTTCATAAAACTTTGAATCCCTAGAGGCGAAAAAGCTCTAGCGCTTCCATTGGTTGGAAGTATGTGATTCGGCCCAGCCATATAATCTCCTAGTGGTTCCGGTGAGTATTTTCCTGAAAAAATACATCCAGCATTTATAAGGCTGTCAGTAAATTTTTTATCTTCTAACAAAACCTCAAGGTGCTCTGGAGCTATTTGATTAGCTATATCTATGAGTTCTTGCTTAGTATCACATACTAGAATTGCCCCATAGTTTTTAATTGCTTCAGATGCAATTTTAGATTTCGGAAGCTTTGATAGCTGAACGCCCACTTCATTTGATACAGCCTCTGCTTCTTTATCGCTTAGAGTTAGTAGTATAGATGATGCTAGCTCATCATGCTCTGCCTGTGAAATCAAATCTGCCGCTATATAGCTTGGATTTTGATTTCCATCTGATACTATTAGTATTTCACTAGGTCCAGCTATCATATCTACATTTACAGCTCCATAAACTAATTTTTTTGCAACTGACACATAGATATTTCCTGGCCCTGTAATTACATCTACCTTTGGAATAGACTCAGTACCATATGCAAGAGCTGCTATTGCCTGTGCTCCTCCGACCTTGAATATTCTATCTACCTTGCAAAGCTTTGCAGCATATAGCACTTCAGGGTTTATCCCTCCATTTTCATCGCAAGGAACTGTCATGATGATATTTTTAACCCCAGCTGCTCTTGCTGGTATGGCATTCATAAGTACCGATGATGGATAGGCAGCCTTGCCCCCTGGTACATAAATTCCTGCTGTTTCTATAGGTATATATCTAGTTTTAGATACGATTCCTTCCTTTTCGTAAATAAAATCCTCAGGCTTTTGAGCTGATTGAAATTCCCATATATTCTCATATGCCTTATCTATAGCTTTTTTAACATCTTTATCAATTTTATTTTCGGCCTCGCTTAGCTCTATACTGCTTACTTCTAGGCTTTTTAAATCTACCTTGTCAAACTGCTTTGCATAGCCTATTAATGCATTATCTCCGTTTTGTCTTACCTTGTTTATTATTTCTCTAACAGTATCTAGCACCTTATCTTCCATATCTGCTTGCCTAGAGCTTATTTTATTTAGGAAAGCTTTTGCTTTTTCAGAATTTAGCTTAAATATATTCACAGCGCTCTCCTCCTCTTTGTAATTCATTTATCAAGCTATCTATCATTGCAAATTTTCTGCTTGATATTGCATTAGATACTACTAGCTTTGCATTAATATCAAATAGCTCCTCATAAACTACAAGTCCATTTTCTTTTAAGGTTCTGCCTGTTTGAACTATATCTACTATGATATCAGCTATTCCAGTTGCCACAGCAAGCTCCACAGAGCCTTGAAGATAAATGATTTCAGCATCAATTCCTTTATTTTTAAAAATATCCTTCGCTATATTTGGGTATTTAGTTGCTACAGTTTTATACTTAACTTTTCCTTTGTTTTCAGTAGGTCCAGCTATTACCATCTTGCATCTTCCAAGCTCTAAATCCATTACCTCTTTTAAGTTGCTTTTGCACTCTAGAAGTACGTCCTTGCCCACCACACCTATATCAGCCATTCCCATATCTAAGTACTGAGGTACATCTTGAGATTTTGGAAGAAGAATTTCCCAGTTTCTTAATCTATCTGTTAATCTTAAGCTTCTTTTGTTTTGACTCATAGTGCCTTGATTTTGGTATATTAAATCTAAAAAATCCTCCTGAAGCCTTCCTTTTGCAAGTGCTATTCTTAGCATAATATCTCTCCTTTTTATTGAATTAAAAAAAGCCACCTTGGACTATAAATCCAAAATGGCTCTTGTGCGTACTAAAAATAAAATATATCTTATTTTCGCCATTATTAGAAGTTAGCCCTTTCAAAACACGAACAGGGCTGGACCAATAACGGCACATACCCTTCTAATAATGATGATGTAGTTGTACAGTTGTAAGTATTAGAAGGTTCATTAGTATCTCTCCTTAGATATATTTTTAATCGTTTTTTTATTTGATAGCTATTATATTTTATACCGAATAAAAATGCAAGCTATTTTTTAAAAATTTGAAATATTAACTATTTCTGCTCTGTTAATTCTATAAATTTTCTTAGCACAGAGCTTACTTCAGCTCTTGTAGCTATTCCTTTTGGATCAAATTTGTTGTCAGGTTTTCCTGATAATATGCCTGACATTTGGATGGCTTTTACAGCTTCTGTTGCCCAGGCGCTCATTTCATCTGTATCAGCAAAATTATTTTCTTCATTTAGCTTCGTTAAATCTATATTCATTGCTTTAATATAGTTTAGTAGCATAACTGCCATTTGCTCTCTAGATATTTCCATATCTGGCGCAAACTCTTCTGAGGATATTCCATTTACTATTCCAGAAGTATTTGCCCACTGGATATACGGAAGGTAGTAAGCATCTGTTTTTACATCCTTAAAATCCGTTGAATCAAATCCAGTTAAATCTGCTTTTGCTAGTTTTCCTAGAACTGTTACAAACATTCCTCTAGTCATTGGCATATTTGGAGAGAATTTGCCATCTCCTGTTCCACCAAATAAGCCTCTTTGTATTACGAAATCTATATCTGATTTCGCCCAGTGATTTTCAGTATCTGAAAATACTGGAGCGTTAGTGCTGTTTTGCTCAGTAGTTTGTAGTGGTAGTTCTCCTTGTGCTGGTGGTGTTTGATTTACTGGAGCTTTAGTTGGCTCTTTATCGTCCTTGTCATCTTTATTAGATGAGCTACCGCTAGAAGAACCATTTCCACTGTTATTGCCTGAATCTCCATTATTACCATTATTTCCATTACTACTATTTATTACTGTCATCTTGCCATTTGTATAGCTTATCTCATAGCTATCAGAATTTGACACTTCTGCTTCTGATATGGATATTACATACTCGCCTACGGCATTAGTATCTGTAGCACTTGTAGTAATTACTGGCTCTTTAGTTAGAATGTCTGAGCCTACTAGGCCATTAACTTTGTAAGTTAGGGTTGGCATGGTGCTTCCTTTTACTACATTTAGCTTATCATCAGCTTTTATATTAAGAGCTTTTTTGCTTATATTTATTGATTTAGTTGCAAAGGTTTCTAGATAATTTATATCTGTTTGTTTTTTTGCAGTTATGGTTACATTTCCAGCTTTTTTTATTGTTGCTATATCACCATTTATACTTAGTACTTCAGCATCTGAACTTTCAAATGATATATCTCCTTCACCACTTCCACCTGTAGTAGCTAGAGTAAAGGTTTCATCTCCATAGGTTTTTAGTCCAGTTTCATTTACACTTAGCTCATCTTGCTCTAGCTTTTTATTTATTACAACTTTTTTAGCTGCATTTGTTCCTGAAATTGAAGCTGGATTTGATTCCTCTATCCTAAGTATATTTTCATTAGGAGAAAGTACTGAGCTTACATTTTGTGCTCCAAATGCCTGAGTTTGTGATGAAATTATATTTGCATTTTCGGGGGTAAGAATCCTTCTTGTTTTTCCTAATATAATTCCATTTGAGTTTGGCTCAACATCTAATACCAGCAATGCTATCCTTGAACTTTTTGCTATGATTTTTCCATCATTGATGGATAGAGTTTTGTTTGCTAGTATGCAAGGTAAATTTTCAGTTTCTATTTTTAAAAAACCTGCTCCATCCACTATTAAGTTGTCATCTGCTAATATTCCTAATTTACCGGCAGAAATATGGCTTATTCCCTCAAGTTTAACAGTAGCTTCCTTTGGAAGCTTAATAGCGTAGTCATATACACTCCCTATTAATATATTTCCTAAAGTTAGAACTTTATTTATACTATCAAAGCTATATCCATCAGTTTCTAATGTGGCATAAGCTTTGTAGCTTCCATGAGATGGATCTGTTGTAAAGTCGAGTGAATCAGTTACTAAAAAAAGCCTACGGCCTTGTGAGTAAAATGCTGAAGGCTCTCCTGCACCAGTTACTATCTCACATAGTCCATCTCCAGTTACATTTTTTACAAAATTCTCATCAGTTGATGATGGGAAAACAATTCTTTCCTCATTTACTATATCTCCACTACCACTAATACTATCTGTGATTGTTAGTTTTGCATTATTTTCTATACTTGAATTATTTATTAGTTCCTTTATAGTGATATCACTTAAGGTGATTAGTTTAGCTTGACCTTCTACTATTACCTTAGTATCAGTTCCTTCTAAGCTTCCATTTAGAGTAAGCTCTCCACTTCCTCCTAGCTTTAGCTCCCCTTTTGTATGGATATCTCCTACAGCATTTTCTCCGGTAAGTATTATACTCGTAGGTTCACTAAGCTTTAAATCTCCAGCAAAGCTGGCATTATTTAGTCTAAGTGTAGCAGGATTTGTTACATTTGCTACCTCATAAGATACGGTTCCATCTCCTAGTACATCATGAGAGTTTAGCCTAGTTACTTGCACATCATTTACATATACATCATAAATGGTAGTTGCCTTGATATATTTAATGTTTTCAAACTTTCCATTTACAGTAGCCCAATCCTCAGCGCTAGTGTAAATAGTAGGGTTACTACCATCTTTATTTTCACTGATTTCGTAGTAAACCGGTGGCTCAGTTATAGTTACTGGTGTACTTGATGGATAGATAGCTCCTGAGCCTCCTGATGCAAGAAATCCGCCTCCGTCTATAGTGATAGAGCCTCCTGAAGTTTTTACTCCATATACTCCATAACCTGATGTTGGGCCAGGATTTCCTGCTCTAGCTTCGACACTTCCAGTTCCTAGTACTTTTAGGTTAGAGTTATATAGATAAATTCCAGAACCATATTTTCTATCTGCAGCATCTGCAGATTCTACGATTAGTTTTCCATTTACCTCTATATTAGCATTAAGGGCATCTATTCCTTTATTATTTCCACCATTTCCAAACCTGGCAAAAGCACTTACCATCGCTTCATTCCCTATGGTCATCTGACCAAATAAATGAATTCCTGTGTTTTGCCCTCCGTTATTTGCTCGTCCTATCAAATGGGCCCTGTCTGTAACAGTTGCATTTCTAAGAATAGCAATACCACCACCAGAATAGTTTGTAAACTCTGTTTCTTTTGCAAAAATACCTTCTAGTTCTACATCATCTTGAACCCTTAAATCGCCATCAGCAAGAAGTCCTCTGAACAGTCCTCCAAATGTCAGCTTGCCATTTCCTGATACTGTCGTATTACCCTTAATATAAGCTCCCATACTTCTCTGAGGAGAAAACTCTCTCATATCAATTGTGTTATTCCCGTTAACCACTATATTTAAATCGCCTCTACAGAAGAGTCCATAACGAGCCGCACTTAAATCCAAATTTCCGTAGTCTATCTCATCACTTGGTGCTGCCTTTATAATATTTGCTCCATTTAATGTAAGTGTGCAAGTACTATTATCATAGCTCCAGCCTATACCACTAGTAGTAAATACTGCTTCTCCGCTTACTACCTTTGTAGGTCCTATCCACAGCTCTGTGACTGGGTTTGTTCCTCTAGTTGACATGAGGATAGGAGTAGTTCCTACTAGTACTGTTATATTCGGTAGTGAAACACCACTATCTAATACTAGCTCATCTCCTATGCTATCTGTAGCTGGTAGCTTTGCTTTGTAGGTATAGCTAGCACCACTTTGAGATGAATCAAAGGTAGCTGATTCACTATTTGCCTCATCCAGCTCCCAGGTTACATTTTCTATGGTGATTTCTATGGCTGAGCCTGTAGTTGTTTCTTGATATGAGGCAGTAAGTGAGCTTGGCATTTTTTCTACTACCTCTCCTTCAGTGCTATCTACCTCTACAGTGATGTTTTTTACATCATCTGCTAGCTCTTCAAAGGCTACTATCCTCTTTTGATTTTCTTCATTCTCTGCAAATACTGCTGGAATACTAACTTGGAATATCATAGTAAGGGCAAGTAGCATTGAGAGAACTTTTTTCTTCTTATTTGCTTTTAGTTGAATTGTTTTCATTTGACTTGTTTTCAATATTTTTTACCTCCTTTTTTAGTTCAATTCTTAATTTTTTTACATGTTATCTAAGTATAGACTAGTTTTAATAGCCATAGACACACACCGTTTATTCTATATTTTAAGTTTATTTTTTTCTATGGATTTTTACCGAGCGGTCATTTTTTTGACTGAGTGGTAAATATTTTTTGAAGATGGTAAATTTTTGATATATAATTATATTAACAATAACTAGGAGGTCCGTTTTGAAAATAGCAGTTGTAGATGATTTAGTACAAGAGAGAAACGAGATTATCAGTCTTGTTACTGACTATTTTTCTGTTCGCTTTCAACAGTTTGATATTACTCCTGAGTTTTGTGAATATGAAAGTGGCGAAGAGTTTATAGATGGCTTTATGCCAGCAGAATTTGACCTAGTACTCTTGGATATTTATATGGCAGAGCTCACTGGGATTGAAACTGCAGAAAAATTATTGCTACTTGATAAAAATATCAAGATTATTTTTTTTACTACTAGCACTGAACATATCCTAGATGGATATGGGGTTCATGCTCTGAGTTATATACTAAAACCTGTAACTAAACATATGAAAGCTTTTTACAAGGCTTTGGATTATTTTGTAGAGCTACTTAATCTTGATAAATGTGGGATAACTATAAAGACAAGCTCTGGGGACATGTTTGTTTTGAATAAAAATATCGTATATATTGAAAGCTCAGTTAGAAACTTATTTATCCATTTTGCTTCTGAAGTTGTTCAGTCTTCAGGAAAATATTCTGATTATTCTAAAGCTTTACGTGAAGACCATCGTTTTTTAGAATGCTATAGAAATCTCACTGTAAATATGGATTATATAGTCAAACCTATAGAAAACGACTTTCTACTTAAAACAGGAGAAAAAATTCCTATCAGTAGAAGAAGAAAGACTGAGGTTATAGAACAATATACTACTTATTTTATAAATAGAAGGGGTTTTTGATGCCGTTATTTATAACTATACTTGCTATCACTATTGCCCAGCTTCCTGGGCTAGTCATGAGATACCTTCCTTTTTCAAAATCTCTAGAACTTGGAAGAAAAAAAAAGCTTTTTATATATTACACTGCTGCATTTATTTTTCAGCATTTTGCTGTGTATGTTCTCGTTAGGGGTGATTATAGCAACGTCACGCTTCTTACATATAAACGTCTCTTATTTTTACTATCTACAATCTATGTTTTTATAAATATTGCATTTATCAAAGGAAATTTATACAAGCATATTTTTATTTATGGAATGCAAGGTGGCTACTCTTTATTTCTACATTCCATAGTGGCTTTATTTGTAGGTAGAATAAGCACTGCTACACCTTTGTACCTTCAACTTTCCATTCAAACCATCGGCTATAGCATTTTATTTATTCTTTTCTTCATTCCACTTTGGAAGAAAGTTTCTAACTCGATTATTTTTAATAGCCAAATAACAAATGATTATTATTGGAATGTAATATGGATGATTCCTGCCCTTGCAATTTACAGTGATGCAATGGTTACTATGAATAACGAGTGGATTAATAGCCTTCCTCAGATTATCTCTAGAATAATGACCGCTTTGTCCTTAATTATATCTTGGAAATGGATTACTCTCGATTTTGAATCTCTGGAAAACATGCTTTACTTAAAGAATCAAAATAAAATCATGAATCTTCAAACAGAAGGCATCTTAGCTCAAGCTGAAATTCTTAGAGAATCAGAAAATCACATTAAAATCTGCAAACACGATATGAGACATAACCTTGGAATAATTAGGTCATTAATTCAAGATAAAAAAACTGAAGATGTACTTAAATATATTGAAGAGCTAGACGCAACTATGAAAGCTACTGAACCTCTCGTATATTGTAAAAACACTATAGTAAATTCTGCCTTATTGGTTTATATGACAAAGGCTAAAGAGAAAAATATAGATGTGAAATTAGAGCTTAATATACCAGATAAGCTTCCGTGGAATAGCAACGATATAGCCATTCTGATAGCCAACGCTTTTGAAAATGCAATAATCGCTAGCTCTAAGCAAAGCCTTGATGAGCAAGAAATCTATATAAGTGCTAGATTCTATGATGAAAAGCTAGCTATCATCTTCAAAAATAGATTTAACGGTGAAATTTTAATTGGAAGGAGTGGGTTCCCAACAAGCACTGAGCCTGGTCATGGAATAGGCATGCAGTCTATATTGTCAATCGTAAATAAATATAAGGCGTCTGCAAGCTGTACTAGTAATAACGGTTGGTTTAATATGACATTCTTATTCACATAACTTGCTAGTTTGCAAACTAAAATACCTATTTATAGACATTAAAAATCCTAGATTATTTTTAAGCCTTTACATTTCTGTAGTTGCTTATTAATCTAGGATTTCTTAATTTCATTGTTATATATAGTACACCGCTAGATAAGGGAAAAATATCAGCATATACAGTATAGTATTTACAGTAAAAAACTCAAAATATGTTCCCCAAAGTCTTTGTTTCATGTCATTTCTAGTATGCCTGTAAAAAATAAATGCAAGTGATATCAGCAAGCTTATTACTATCATAGCAATTACTATTACTGGATTTTTTAGATAAAATGGCAAAGCTATGTTTGATGGAGCATTTTGAATGAGATAGCTCGACATAGTCATAAGCTGAGCAATCAAATGCATTACAGCAGCTGCGATTATTATCTTTCCTGGGTTTCTCTCTGTCCAGCTCACAAAAAACAACATGGCTGAGAAAAATAATAATGAAATAAATATAAATATATATCCGAAATAGCTAAGAGAAAAAGCATATCCAAATACTGAAGCTGCAACTGTTTCTCCTAGTATACCGTTTACTTCATCCACACTTGGCTTACTAGTTTTTTCCATTATGCTTGGGCTTGATGAGGCAAGATACACTTCTTTTTTGTTTGCCATTACATTTTCATACTTTAAATAATCATGCCCATTAAGGCTTATCATTTCTGGATTGTAAGCTGTTATTTTGCCTTTAGTAAGAAGCTTTTTAGGCTCTGAGGCATTTAAATCAGCAATTGCGGCTTGAGTATATACACTATTTCCCTTTACATCATCAATTAATAAAATCATCTCGCTAGTACCATTGTAAAAAACTGGTGCTGAATCCTGATGAAGTGATGATACAGAAACTGGCTTTGCTTCAGCCTTATCTATATCCACAGTATAATATGCCACATTCTGGCTTTTGTGATCCTTTATTCCATAAATTAAAGTACTTTGGTTTTGATTTGATTCCAATACCAAGCTTCTCAATTTTCTATTTATATCTGTACCAAGCTCAGCAATATCCCTATAATCACTAAACGCGGCATTTAAGTATTTAGTATATCTAAGATGAGTAGTCATATCTGATATAGTTGCATAAACTATTTTTACACCTTCATCACTCACCTTAATGTCTGCATTTATGACTTTATCTTGAGTTTTCAGGATATAAGTTTTTCCATCCTTTTCAACTACTCCTAACCCATCATTTTTCCCATATACTAGATAACCATCCTTTTGAACCATAAAATCGGCTTCATCTATTCTAATATCTTTGCCAATTCTTTTTAAATTTTTGGACTCTACTATAGTTTTTCTTATATTGCCATCTGCAAGTGTGTATAATAAATAATTCTCTCCATCTACTTTTATAGCAAAATCCTTAACTCCAGTAAATTCAGTTTTTAGCTGATTTACTTTATTTAGATTTTCATCATAGAACTCAAAAAATAAATTGCCCTTTTCTAAGTATCCAACTGCAAAGGCATCATCGCCTAAATCTAAAAGCTTGGATTTATTTGAAATATTTTGCTCAATTGTATCTGCTTTTAATATTTTTTGAAGAATACCTCTACTCATATCTGGATTAGGCGGTCTTAGAGTATTTGAATATATCCAAGTGCCTAATGCTAAAAGCAAAATCAAAAAATTAAGAATTACCAATCCCCAGGCTAATTTCTTTTTCACGGACAAGCCCCCCAAAACAATTATGAATACAAGAACTCATATACCTTTTCATAGACATTGTTGCTACCTATTACTACTATGGTGTCTCCCTCTTCAAATACATAATCAGGTCCAGGTGATATCACGGTTTCACCTTTACGTCTGTATGCAACCATAGTTGTTCCTGTAGTTTGCCAAAGCCTAACTTCATTTATTTTTTTACCTATTTTTTTTGAATCAGCAGTAACTTTAATTTCTATAAACGTATATGGCGTATCACTTTTGAATCTTTCAATATAGTCAAAAATAGTGTCAAAGCTCTCTTGTATTTGCTCATCGATTTTCTTTTTTTGTTGCATCAAATCTCTAATCTCATCTTTAATAGAAGAAATATATCTGCTGCTTTTATTTTTCTCGATAAATTTCTCTGCCGCAGATTTAGATATGACATCAATTCCACTACCTCTGCTACTGTTTACTACATCCATATCTTCCAGCAGGACTATCGCTCTTCTAATTGTCTCTGGAGAAACATTGTACATACTGGCTAGTGTTGACCTTCCACTAATCTTTTGTTTTTCTCGAAATTCTCCATTTAATATCTTGTTCGCGATATCCAATGCAATAGAGACATATGCTGCCTTCTTTTGCCCTTTCATAACTTACAACCCCTCCACAAATTCATTATTCTGTTTTAATTTTATCATATTTGAAAAAGTAATCTAGAGTTGCTCTATATATTGCTCTTTCAAAATAATAAGGACTTTCTAAAGACATCTCATCAAATTCCTTTTCTAGAAGCTTTGTAATAAGCGGAAGCATCTGCACAGCATAAAGCTCCATACATTCACGAGGCTTGACTCCAGGCCATGCATCGCAGCTCACAACAGTTCTTCGATTAGATGTATTTACTGTATCAGGTATATCATAATACTCTTTGTCATCTTTGTATATAACATATTTATCAAGGGTACCCGTAGGAATTCCCTCTATGGCTTTTACTTGGATTCCTTCTTCATCAACTAAATATGGATCAGCAGTCAAATCAAGTATTATAGCCTCTTCTTTTAAGTTCCCAAGTAGCTCATTGTCAACAATATATTCATAAGGATTGTCTCTAGTTGAGGCATCTACTAATATATCGGTTCTTTTTAATATTTTAATCATCTCTTCTCTATCTGAGGTGATGTTTCTAGGTAGCATATTAATAAGTACGCCCTTTGCCTTAGCTTCTTTTATTTTCTTTGCTATTTCTGGAAGAGCAAATTTACTAGCGGCTTTTCCAGCTTGTAAGCCTACCATACCCATACCAATTATAGATACCTCTAATGGGCCTCTGGTATTGCTATAAAAGTCTGGTTTTATCTTCTCTAGCTCAGAAAATGCTATCTCCATCCCATGAAGAGAAGTTCCTTTGGCGTTAAATACAAGTCTTTGAAGAAAATCTCCTCGTATAGAATCTAGCGATACTGCTTTAATATTCTTTCTTTTAAGAACTTTGATTCTCTTTGCTCTAGTTGGATAATGAAGCATGCTGACTAATATTTTCCCATCCGGTATAAGTTCAAGCTCATCAAACTCTGGACTTCTAAGTACTATAATAATATCTTGCTTGTAGCTTTCCTCTTTTGAGACAAATTCTATATTTTTATTTACAGATAAATAGTCTTCTTTTTTATACCCCATCTTAGAGCCATAGCCTTCTTCTATATAAATTTTAGCACCATTAACCTCTAATTTTTCAAAAAAATCTGGTAAAAACGCTCTTATTTCTCCTTTTTCCTTGTGCATTCTTGGGAATCCTAGTGTTTTCATAGTCCTTCTCCTTTACTGTTTAATTTTGACAAGTTCAAACTTTATGTATATAATAAAGTTGGCAATCTAACAACTTAATTATATACATAAGTTGTAACTTTAACAAGAGAGGAGATATAAAATCATGTCAAATTCTGTAAATAAACCCATTTATAACAACGATATCCGTTCCCTATTTGAAAACGAAGGCTTTGAGCTAGTGGTCAGCATGGACTGTGAAGGTACAAATTACGATAAAAATTTAGAAAATAATGTATTGAATCTCGAGCGTTTTTTAAAGCTTGCAACAAATAATAACATAACCTGTATTCTATTTATAACTCCGTACTTTGCAGACATGCTTTCTAAGCTAAATCTAATTGATAAAATCAAAGAAAATTACAAAGTAATTTTTGGACTTCATATACATCCAGACAATCTTCCAGAAGCTATAGCTTCAAAATGCTCATTTATTAGACCTGACGAGGAATACCTAGCTAGCTACAGCTATGAAGAGCAAAAACAAATCGTAAATCTATGCATGAAATATTTGGATAATAAAGGAATTGAACCTATTCAGATATATAGAGGTGGCTGTTTCTCAATGAATGAAGATACTAGTAAAATACTAGCAGAGCTTACAGATATTAAGTACGAATCTCATAATCCATACAGAGAGCAGTACACTCCACTTAAAGGACTACTTAATCCTATGCCTGTTTATGCTCTTAGCAGGAATGAAGAGCTTAGATTAGAATTTTTTACAACAGAAAAGCTTCAGAATATGGTAGCTGAAGCCTATGATAAAGGTGCAAAAACTATAGCCATCACCCATAGCTATATGTTAGATTCTAATGATTTTCACTATGAGCGTGACGGTATAATCGACGATATCCACATTAGATTAGAAAAAATATTAGAAACAATCCAAGAAAAAACTACAGTTCCAAAAATAGCAAATTAATTGTCATAAAAGTAAAAAAGCTGAACATTCTAAAGTTTACTCTAGGAAGTTCAGCTTTTTTTATATAAAATTATCAATCAAAAAACTGCTAGCAGTTTTTCTTAAATATATGGAAATTCTTTTAAGTTTTATATTTCTGCTAAAAAATATTGTTGCTAAGTGTATATACTGCAATTTGAGTTCTATCATTTAAGGATAGCTTTCTAAGTATGCTTGATACGTGGTTTTTAACTGTTTTATCGCTTATTTCTAAATGCTTTGCTATGGCTTTATTTGACATTCCTTTTGATATTAGTGACATAACTTGCAGTTCTCTTTTTGTAAGCTTTTGAGATTTGGTATTCTCCTCTATCTGCTTTCTAACATAATCCATATCCTCTATGATAAGGTCAGATACCTTTGGGAAAGTCACCATCTCACCATCATGTACTCTTAGTATTGCGTCAATTATGCCTTCGCAGTCTACATCTTTGGAAAGGTAGCCATCTGCTCCAAGATTAAGGCATTTGAGTACTATTTCTTTATCCTTACAGCTAGTAAGCATGATTACCTTTATATGGGGATATAGGTTTTTAATCTTTTGAAGTACCTCAATTCCATTAATTTTAGGCATACCTATATCAAGAAGAACTAAGTCTACTTTATTTATTTCTAAATATTCCAAGGCGTCAAACCCGTCCTCCGCCTTGTGAACCAGCTCTATTTGGCTATTATCTTCCAATATCTTTTGTACAATATCTCGAATTAGTGCATCGTTATCTACTACAATCGTTTTTATCATTATTATACCTCTCAGTCTGGACTAAATTGGACCCACAACTTCATTCTAAAGACCTAGTAATATTATAACTTAATTACCGTTTTTTGTAAATTAAAAGACATCCTATTTCAGTAGTTTTTCCTACTAAAGTATGATGTCTTGTTTGTGCATAAAATAGGATACCTGTAAATTATTGACCTCGTTTAAAAGATTCTAACACAGGATTGGCTATAGGTATTTCATTGGTTTTTATAGTAATTTCTAGTAGTTCATTTGTATTTACTTTTTCAAGTTCAGTTTTTAAAGCTTCAGGTATCTGAAGTACAAAAGCCTTATTCATTATTTCAAACTCAGCAAAATTGTTGTCTGCAAAGCCTATATACTTCGCCTTAGCTGTTGCTTTATCAGCATCTTTGGCATTGTATACCTCTATTCCTTTGCTTGACTCCTTAATTTGAAGGCTAACCACTGTATTTACTTCTTTATCAGTTAAAAATACTCTAGCTTCATCTTTTAGAGTTATTTCTTTTGAATCTAAATTTGAATCTAAAATTATCATATCTGCCTTATCAGCATCCATAGAGTAAAATATTGCATTTACTTGTTTTAAATCTTTATCTACTGCAGGCTCATCTTCAGGTTTAGCTTGATTATCTGGATTTTCTTGCCCTTCATTAGACTCTACTGGGATTTTGTCAGGCTCAGATGGTTTAATTTGGTTGTTACATCCAGTTACCATAATCCCTAAAACTAATAATACTGCAAGTAACTTAGTTAATTTTTTCATTTATAACACTCCTTAAGACAAAGAATTCATTATTGAATCTCGTTGTATTCATAAATTACTATAATTTCATAGCCATCGATGCTTCTACTTATAGTTTAGCAGATTTTACCTCTAGTTGAAATAACAGTATCATTACAGATATTTTTTTAGGAAATATCCTGTATATGAATCTTTGCACTTAATTATTTCTTCAGGTGTCCCCTCTATTAGGACAGAGCCACCTTTATCTCCACCCTCAGGGCCTAAGTCAATAATATGGTCGCAGGTCTTAATAACATCTAGGTTGTGCTCTATTACTACGACTGTGTTTCCACCATCTACTAGTTTTTGAAGAACTTCTATGAGCTTCTTTACATCGTCTACATGAAGACCTGTAGTCGGCTCATCTAGGATGTATAGCGTTTTTCCTGTGGCTCTTTTGCTCAGCTCAGTTGCAAGCTTAATCCTCTGAGCTTCTCCTCCAGATAGCTGAGTCGATGGCTGTCCCAAGGTTATATATGCTAGCCCTACTTCGCTAAGAGTCTCTAGTTTTCTCTTTATCTTAGGGATATTCTCAAAAAACTCAAGCGCTTCTTCTACATTCATAGAAAGCACATCTGAAATACTCTTGCCCTTGTATTTTACTTGAAGAGTTTCTCTGTTATAGCGTTCACCCTTACATACCTCACAAGGAACATATACATCAGGAAGAAAGTGCATTTCTATTTTGATAATTCCATCGCCTTTACATGCCTCGCAGCGTCCACCTTTTACATTGAAGCTGAATCTTCCTTTGCTATAGCCTCTTGCTTTTGCTTCAGGAGTAAGTGCATAGACATCTCTTATCATATCGAAAACGCCAGTGTAAGTCGCTGGGTTCGACCTAGGTGTTCTTCCTATAGGCGACTGATCTATATCTACTACTTTATCTATTTGCTCCAGCCCTAGTATCTCGTCATGCTTTCCTGGTCTTTCCTTTAATCTTTGGGTTTTAGCCGCCGCTCCTTTATAAAGAATTTCATTTATAAGCGAGCTTTTCCCAGAGCCAGACACTCCGGTCACACAGGTAAACACCCCTAGTGGTATATCCACATCTATATTTTTAAGGTTATTTTCTGATGCATTTTTAATTGTTAGCTTAGCTCCATTTGGAGCTCTTCTTTCCTTAGGAACCTCGATTCGTTTTTTACCACTTAGGTATTGTCCAGTTATCGAATTTGGATTCTTCTTTATATCCTCTAGGGTTCCCTGCGCTATTATTTCTCCTCCATGGATTCCTGCTTTTGGTCCAATATCCACTATATGGTCTGCCGCTCTCATAGTATCATCATCATGCTCTACTACAATCAAAGTGTTTCCAATATCAGTAAGGTGTCTAAGACTTGCAAGTAGCTTGTCGTTATCTCTTTGGTGAAGTCCTATCGATGGCTCATCTAATACATAAAGCACACCTACCAAGGCTGAACCTATTTGAGTCGCTAGCCTAATTCTTTGAGATTCTCCACCTGAAAGCGTTCCTGCTTTTCTAGACAAGGTAAGATAATCAAGTCCAACATTCTTTAAGAAATTAGTTCTTACTTTTATTTCTTTTAGAATTTCTTTAGATATGAATTCTTGTTTTGGTGTAAGCTCAAGAGAATCTACGTAATCTAGAATCTCATTTACAGAGAAATCCGTAACCTCAGATATATTTCTATTTCCTAAAGTAACTGACAGTATCTCTGGTCTTAATCTAGCTCCATGACAGCTTGGGCATGGACTTTCAAACATATAACTTTCGATTTTTTCTCTTATATACTCTGATGGAGTCTCTTTATACCTGCGCTCTAGGTTCGGGATTACTCCCTCAAAAGGTGCTTTATAGGTTCTGTTTCCTCCATACTTGCTTTCATACTTAAACTCAATCATATCTGGTGTTCCATATAGTAGCTTTTGCTTAAACTCTTTATCCAAATCTCTAAAAGGTACGTCAAGCGATGCTTTATAAGTTGTTGCTAGGGATTCTATCATTTTGAAGTAATAGGTATCTTCATTTGCTCCTGAGCCTGAAGAAAACCAAGCATCTATAGCACCTTGTCTTAGAGACAAATCTTGATTTGGCACTACTAGATACTCATCTACTTTTTTCATGCTCCCTAGTCCATTACAAGTTTCGCAGGCTCCATAAGGTGCATTGAAAGAGAACATTCTAGGTGTGAGCTCCTCTATACCTACACCATGCTCTGGGCATGCAAATTTAGTAGATAATAGCATTTCCTTATCATCTATTACATCTATAATAACTAGCCCATCTGAAAGCTTTACTGCTGTTTCAATGGAATCTGAAAGTCTACTTTCTATTCCTGATTTTACAGCTATACGGTCAACTACTACATCTATAGTGTGTTTTTTATTCTTATCTAGCTCAATATCATCTGTTATTTCCATATTTTCGCCATCTACTCTTATTCTTACATATCCATCTTTTCTTATAGCTTCAAGTAATTTCTCATGGCGTCCTTTTTTTCCTCTTACTACAGGTGACATTATCTGAATTTTAGTCCTGTCGTGAAGTTCCATTACCTTATCCACTATCTCTTGAACTGTAAGCTGGCTTATAGGCTCATGACACACAGGGCAATGCGGAACTCCTATCCTCGCAAATAGAAGTCTCAGATAGTCATAAATTTCAGTTACTGTTCCAACTGTAGAACGTGGATTTCTAGATGTGGTTTTTTGGTCTATTGATATGGAAGGAGAAAGCCCTTCTATATACTCTACATTTGGTTTTTCCATCTGTCCCAAAAACTGTCTGGCATAAGAGGAAAGACTCTCTACATAACGTCTTTGTCCCTCGGCATATATGGTATCAAATGCCAATGAGGATTTTCCTGAGCCTGATAATCCTGTAAATACAATAAATTTATTTCTAGGTAAAGTCACATCTACATTTTTTAGATTATGCTCCTTAGCCCCTTTAATTATTATCTCGCTTCTTTCCATTTCTTCCTCCGTTTTATCTCATAAAAATTACTAGGATTATAACTTTGATTCAAGCTCTCTTATCCTGTCTCTAAGGCTTGCTGCTTTTTCAAATTCAAGCGCTTCTGCAGCCTCAACCATCTCAGTGCTTAGCTTAATAATCTCGTCCTTAACTCTCTCTCTGTCTATAGTTTCTCTTACTGAGTAAGTTCCTTCTCCTTCAGCTGCACTAGTAGCTGCTATTACTCCTCTTATTTCTTTGAATATAGTAGTAGGAGTTATATTATTTTCCTTATTGTAATTAATTTGGATTTCTCTTCTTCTATATGTCTCTGTTATAGCTCTTTGCATTGAGCCTGTCATGTTGTCAGCATACATGATAACTTTTCCATTTGAGTTTCTTGCCGCTCTTCCTACAGTTTGTATTAGAGAAGTCTCAGATCTCAAGAAGCCTTCCTTGTCAGCGTCCAAAATAGCAACAAGCGAAACCTCTGGTAAATCTAGACCTTCTCTTAGAAGATTTATCCCTACAAGTACATCAAATTCTCCAAGTCTTAAGTCTCTTATTATCTCTATACGCTCTAAGGTCTCAATATCAGAGTGAAGATATCTTACCTTTACAGAAGCTTCTTTAAGATATTGAGTTAGATTTTCTGACATTTTCTTTGTAAGAGTAGTTATTAATACACGCTCTTTCTTTTTAACTCTTTCATTTATTTCAAATAACAAGTCATCTATCTGCCCTTTTATCGGTCTTATTTCTATTTCAGGGTCAACTAATCCTGTAGGTCTGATTACTTGCTCTCCAAATGCTACAGAATGTTCCATTTCGTATTTCGAAGGTGTCGCAGATACATAGAGAATTTGGTTTGCAACTTGCTCAAACTCCTCGAACCTAAGAGGTCTGTTGTCAAATGCTGAAGGCAATCTAAATCCATAATCGATAAGTGTACCTTTTCTTGACCTATCACCTGCATACATAGCGTGAAGCTGAGGAAGCATTACGTGAGATTCGTCTATTATAATCAAAAAATCATCTGGAAAGAAATCCATAAGTGTAAATGGTCTTTCCCCTTCATCTCTTCCACTAAGATGTCTTGAGTAGTTCTCTATGCCCTTGCAAGTGCCTATTTCTTTTAGCATTTCTAAATCGTACTTAGTTCTTTGCTCTATTCTTTGAGCTTCTAGGAACATATCCCTTTCCTTAAAGTACTCAATTCTTTCTTCTAGCTCTGCTTCTATTTTTTCGATTGCTTTAGCTAGCTTCTCCTTGCTTGTAACATAATGTGATGCCGGGAAAATAGCTACGTGATTTCTCAGTCCTACTATCTCTCCAGTAATATAATCTATCTCCGAAATTCTTTCTATTTCATCACCAAAAAACTCTATTCGTATACCTCTCTCATCAGTGTTTATAGGAAGTATTTCTATTATATCTCCTCTTACTCTGAATGTACCACGCACAAAGTTGATATCATTGCGTTCATATTGAATCTCAACGAGCTCTTTAATAACATCATCTCTATCTTTATTTTGCCCTGGGCGAAGCGAAACCATCATCTCTTCATAGTCAGAAGGATCCCCCAAACCATAAATACAAGAAACTGAGGCTACTATTATTACATCTCTTCTCTCTAGAACAGCTGCTGTAGCGCTATGTCTTAGCTTATCTATCTCATCATTTATACTAGAATCCTTCTCTATATAGGTATCTGAATGAGCTACATAGGCTTCTGGCTGATAATAATCATAATAAGAAACAAAATACTCTACAGCATTTTCTGGAAAAAACTCCTTGAATTCACCATAAAGCTGAGCGGCGAGTGTCTTATTATGCGCTATAACCAAGGTCGGTTTTTGAGTTCTTTCTATTATATTTGCCATGGTAAAGGTCTTACCAGAACCAGTAACCCCAAGTAAGGTCTGATGCTTTGCTCCTGATTCTATCGAGCGAACCATGGTGTCTATAGCCTGAGGCTGGTCTCCCATAGGTTTGTAATCTGATACTATTTTAAATTCCATTTCATCACCTCTACAAAAACGAACATAAGTTCCTATATCATTTTATATCAAAAACTTTACATAGTAAATACTGGAAGCAAAAAAAGGACATATCCTAAAAATACCTCGATATGTCCTAACATAAACACTATTTATTTTCTAAGCTTGTCACCAGTTTCATAATAAAGCTTCATCTCAGCTTCTGGCACCATACTTCCACCTGTAGCCCAAGCAATGTGAACAGCAGATTTCATTTTATCAGCTAAATTATTTTTTTCTATATAACCCTTTGCCTCTTCACTATGCATATGAACTATTCCATTTACTCCAGCAAGTGCAGAAGGCTCAAGGTATATTTCTTCTAAATCAGCTAAATCAGAAAGCATTATAAATAGATTTTCATCAGTAACGCTGTAAACTCCGCTTAGTAAATTTTCTAATATTTTTCCTACAAACCCAGATGGTCTTCCTACTGCAAGCCCGTCAGCAGCAGTTTTATTGTCAATGTCAAAATCCTGTACGCTTACCTTGTCATGCAGTGAAGTCATCATCCCTATGAGCATGCATGGAGAATGAGTAGGCTCAGCAAAGAAGCAATGAACATTATCTCCAAATATCAGCTTAAGTCCATATGCTACCCCTCCAGGGCCTCCTCCAACTCCGCAAGGCAGATAAACAAATAATGGATGCTCACTATCTACAGCTATATTCATATCCTTTAGCTGCTTGCTGAGTCTAAGAGCTGCAACCGCATATCCTAGAAATAAATTGACAGAGTTTTCATCGTCTACGAAATACATCTTGTCATCTAGCTCTGCCTGTTTTCTTCCTTCTTCTACAGCCTTGCTATAATCAGATTCGTACTCAATTACTGTAACCCCTTTACTTCTAAGTAAATCCTTTTTCCATTTTTTCGCATCTGAAGACATGTGAACATAAACTTTGAACCCAAGCCTAGCACTTATTATTCCTATACTAAGCCCTAGATTTCCAGTAGAGCCTACAGCTATGGAATGCTGAGAAAATAAAGCTCTAAACTCCTCTGAATCAAAAACAGAATAATCCATGCCTTCCTTTAAAAGACCATGACTAATAGCCAAATCCTCTGCATGCTTTAGTACCTCATATATTCCACCTCTGGCTTTTATTGAGCCAGATATAGGAAGAGCATGGTCTCCTTTTATAAACAATCTTCCCTCAAAATCCTTATTAGCTTTCTTTGCTAAATCATTTTTCATCATATCAATTTCAAATAGCTCTGACTCAATGATTCCATCACTTTCTCTAGTTACAGGAAATGCAACCTTTATATATGAAGCAAACCTACCCAAGCGATTCATAGCATCCAAAATATCATCCATGCTAGGTTCAAAGCTTGTTTTACTTTTTATTGATTCATACTTGTCATTAATCCAAAGCACTTCCTTTAAATCATACACCTCTCTTAGCTTAGGAAATTCATTAAACCACGTTTCTAAACTTTTCCCTTGAACGATTTTCTCTAGCATATCCTTACCTCCGATTTATAATAGTTTTCAAAGATTTATAATAAGATATTTTAAATTTATCATTATCCTTGTCTATCTAAGCTCACAATATGAGCATATTTATTTGATTTTCCTTCTATTAGGTCAGCAATTATTTTTGAGCCAGCCATACTATATACAGTTCCATTTCCTCCAAAGCCAAGACAATAATAAACATCTTTGTCATCTGTGTCCTGTCCTATAAATGGAATTCCATCGTCAGATTCTCCAAATACAGCATTCCATGAATACTCGATTTTGGTTTCAATATGTGGAAAAAGATTTGTCAGCTTTTCTAGTAGCTTTAATGTATTTTTTTGCAATTTTTCTTCACTATTTGTTATACTATCCTTTTCTTCGTCTTCACCGCCTAGTATGATTCTATTATCTTCTGTCATTCTAGCGTAAAAATAAGGTCTAGCAGTTTCCCAAATTAAGCATCTATCCTTCCAGCTGTCACCAGAGATAGGCTCTGTTGCTAGTGCATAGGTTCTATTTATCTCTCCATCTTTTATTTCACTGTAATTACTAGCTTTATATCCCGTAGCATATACTAGCTTCTCTGCTTTTATACTACCATCCTTTGTTTTAATAATAAAACAATCATCTGATTTGTCAATGTCTAAAACTTTAGAATTTTCAAATATATCAAGTCCTAACCTTACTGCCTCCTTTGATATTTCAAGTATAAATTTATACGGATTTACTTCTGCATCTTCTTTAGTAAGCAAAGCCTCAGTTCCTTTTATCCCATAGTCAGTCTCTAGAGCCTTGCTGTCAATATACTCAACTGGAAAATCATTTTCCAAAAGAGCTTTATACTCTTTTTTAAGCTTCGTTATATCCTCAATTTTACTTGCCAAATACAAGCTCTTTCTAGTTACAAAATCTCCTCTTTCAGGAAGCCTTTCAGAAAGAGTTTTTAAATCTTTCATGGCTTCATGGCACATCCTATAAAATAATACAGCATTTTCTTTTCCAATCTCATCTATAAACTCATAAAGCATCTTATCGCTAGAATATTGTAATAGTCCAGTATTGGCACTACTGCTACCTTTAGCTATTTCTTCAGCCTCTACTAAAACTACCTCATGTCCTCTTTTTGCTAATTCATAACCACATAAGATGCCTGACATCCCCGCACCTATTATAGCTATATCTTTATCTATATCCGTATTTAAGCTATCATATTTTATAGATTTTTTTGTTGTAGGCCAGTACATATTTCCTTCATATAATTTCATAATGGCTTAGCACAATCTAACTTTGGCTAAATCATGCCCCTCCTTTTCATATTTTTTAAACATTATTCTCAAATATATAATATCCGTTTTATGTTATTTCTAATCTCATTATAATTTTCAAATCAATAGCTATCTCATTTTGATACTAAATATCAAAAATGTTTAATATCGATTTTAGTGGTTATATATATACTAGGTTGTTTTTTTTTTATGTTTAATATTTTCAATGTGTTAATTTTGAACCAACCTATAGTGTTAATGTGTTTTTTCCAATTAATAGTCTAAGGAGGCTTATTATGGTTAACAAGAAACTTATAGGAGTATTTAAAACAGAAACTGATGCAATCAAAGTTATTGAAAGTCTTAGAGCAAATGGATATAGCGACAAAGAAATATCTGTTATGGCTAAACATCATGATGAAATAAGAAATGTAGAGAATGTAACTAATACTAAAATAAAAACTGAGGACACTGCTAGAAATACTACAACAGGTGCAGTAACCGGTGGTATTATAGGCGGGGCAGGAGCCTTACTTGCTGAAATAGGAGTACTTGCTATCCCTGGCGTAGGACCGTTTTTAGCTGCTGGCCCTATAGCCGCAACTCTTGGAGGTATAATAGCAGGTGGAGCAGTAGGCGGACTTGCTGGTGCTTTAGTTGATTTAGGAGTAGATGAAGCTGAACTTGATGAATTTAAAGGATATCTAGACCAAGGATATATTATAGTTGCGGTTGATGAACGTGATGATTACAGAAGAGATCTAGTATATACACATTATCGTGACAACAACAGTGTAATTATGGATAAATATGATTACGACAATAGAGTATTATAAGTTTAAACAGTATAAAAATTATAAAATTTAAGAACTAGATTAAAGCAGCTTGATAAAAAGATTTTAATACTAAATGATTTTTTTATTTTTATATAGAAAATAAAAAAGCTAAAGACGAGGCTAAGGCTTCTCTTTAGCTTTTATTGATTGTAAATATATTTCTAAAAATCATTCACTTTGCTTTGAGCATTTAGGACAGCTAGCCATTCGAAGTGGAATTTCTAAAGAGCATTCTTCCAAAAGCTTTGCATCTGAAAATATCTCTAAAGTAGGCCCATCAGCAGCTACTAATCCATCCTTTAAAATTATAGTTCTGTCACATAAATCTATTACCATATCCATATCGTGAGTTGCAATAATTTTTGTATGCTCAAAAGAACCTAAAATATTAATTAAATTTCTTCTTGATTTAGGATCAAGTCCTGAGGTTGGCTCATCCATCACCAAAATATCAGGAGACATTGCTAATACACTAGCAATAGCGGCTGACTTTTTTTCTCCTCCAGAAAGCTTATACGGAGCCCTTTCAGCTAAATGCTCGATACCCATCCTATTTAAACTTTCTTTAACTATATCATCCACTTTATCTTCTGGAATATTGTAATTTCTAGGTCCAAATGCTACATCATCATATACTCTATTCATAAAAAGCTGATTATCAGAATCCTGAAAAACCAATCCAACTTTTTGCCTTATTGTCTGAAGCGTTGTTTTATTTACAGGTATATGTCCTACTTCTATACTTCCACTTGAAGCCATTAGCACACCTACAAGATGCTGAAGTAATGTAGATTTTCCAGCTCCATTTGCTCCAACTAAACCTATAGATTCTCCTTGCTGTACTTCAAAGGAAATTCCTCTTAGCGCTTCTCTTTTATCGGGATATGTATGATGCAAATCCATTACTTTTATAGTATTATGGCTCATATTAAAACTCTCCTATAATCAAATTTCCAATTATCTGTGATAAATTAAAATATCTAATAAAAATAAATAAACTCGACCATACAGCTAAATATATAATATCAGTTTTATTTATCTTAGGATTTTTTCCAGTTACATAATCTCCATGAAAACCTCTTAGACACATCGCTTCATATATTTTCTGAGATCTATCAATAGTTCTAAGCAAGATATTTCCCACGAGATATCCGTATGACTTATATGAAACCCCTTTGTTGTTTGCTCTTAAAGAGTGAGCTGTGAGAGTTGTGTTTACTTCCTCCATAAAAACAGTGATATATCTATAAGTCAACATAATCTGAACTGCAAATATCTTAGGAAGTCCAATTTTTCTAAGTGCCATTCCAAGGTTATTTATTCCAGTAGTAGCGACTAATAGCAATCCTGAAATTACTGTCATCAATGATTTTATAAATAACGTACAAAAAGAAAGCATACCAAAAGAAATAGGTATGCTTCCTATGTAATATGCAACTTCTCGATTAAAAATAGGGTTGAATATCCCAATCCCAATTATAAGTGGCAGTGATACAGCAGAAAGCTTAAGTAAATGAATCAGTGAAATCTCAGCAAGTGAGCTCACAATGAATATGTAAAAAATAAATGGAATAAGCCTCTGAGGTGAATAGTTGTCAAAGGATATTATAGTAAATATATAAATCAAAGATACGACTAGCTTTACAACTGGGTTTATCCTGTGAATTATAGTGTTTTTATCGCTTTGATTATCCATCCATCTTAAATTTTGACTAGATTTAGCAATATTAGACATATATCACTTTCCTTTATGCAGCTTTTTTATCTGTTTTATTTTTCTTTTTATATTGATTAATCCCAAATCCCAAAGCAGATGCAACGACAAATGTAATTCCACCGCCTATAATTCCAGATACTGAAGTTCCTATATTGCTTCCTTCTGTATTCTTAAAGCCATAATCGGGAAGTACTGCAGTTTTTTCTTGAAGGCTAGCAGATTTTTCATAAACATGGCCATCTGCTTCTAGCTCTTCTTGTCCAGATGTTTTAAACATCGACCATTCAAGTCCATCGGGATTTGAGGATGCAAACCAAGAAACAAAGCCTCCTGTTAAAATAGCCATAATCATAATCATTGATGCTACGCTTTTAATAGAAACTCCTGAAAGTTTATTATTCTCAAAAGATGATGAAATAATCTCTGGTCTATTCTTCCAAACAAAAGTAACTACAGCTGCAGTAACTAAACCTTCAACTACTCCAATTGCAAGATGTATAGGTTGCATTAGAAGTAAAAAGTTCCAAAATGGCAGTTCGGTTTTGCCTGAAATCAAAGTTTCAAGTACAACTGCAAAGGCTCCCATTTGAAGTCCTAATATTGAAGCTGTAAGGCTTGCTTTAAATAAATTCTTCTCATCAAATTTATTTTTCATCATAGGTTTAAAAATATATGGATATGCAATAAAACAAGTAAAAAATCCTAGGTTTATAATATTCGCTCCTAATGCTAGCAACCCTCCATCTGCAAAAAACAAAGCTTGGATTGCCAGTATTGACGCCATCGTTATGAATGCCGCATAAGGTCCTAACATAATTGATAACAACAAGCCTCCACCTATATGTCCACTAGAGCCTGTCATAGGTATTGTAAAGTTAATCATTTGAGCCGCGAAAACAAAAGCCCCCATAACTCCCATCAGTGGAATTTTATTATCGTCCAACCCACTTTGAACCTTTTTTGAAGAATAAGCCATAGCCACTGCACTGCTTCCCCATAAAGCAGTTCCTACAGCAGGTGACATTAAAGCATCAGCCATATGCATAATAATTCCCTCCCGAATATATAAAAAATCAAACAAAAAAAAGCCGCAACAAACAACGTTATCTTTAGTCGTTTCAACGGCTCAGTTTCCTTTCATAGGAAAACTAAATTTTAAATTTTACTTTGTTAATTATTTCTCTATTTATAATTATACAACCTTTATTTAATATTATCAATAAAAATATCTAAATAATTAAAAATATTAATTTCATATATAATCACATTATAATCCTCTATCCTAATATATTCCATAGGCTTTATTAACTTTTTGCACAAACAATATTCCATTTCCAGATTCATCAAGCTTCATTTTTTTATTTATGTTGTCACAAACAGCCTGTGTGATATCGTCTTTTGTAAGAATTAAAACAATTTCTTTCTCCGGTTCTATTTCTATCGCAAAGATTTTACTAGTTTCATGGACTCCAGAGCCTCTTGCATTTACAATAGTTGCTCCTCTAGCTCCAGCCTCGCTAGCTGCATCTACTACATCCTCACCTTTTCCTTTATCAACTATTACAAAAATAGAATCGTAATTAAACATAACTTCTCCTCCAGTTTGGCAGTAATTTAAAGTATCCTTCTTGTAGCTTGTATACCCCATGACCTTTGATAGCTCAATAGAAAAAGCTATTCCATGATTCTGATGTATCAAATTAAATTCGCTATTAGCTCTTTCTAAGAACTTGCACCCTAGCTCTCTATTTGCAATAATTAAAACTATCTCTTTAGTAGACTCAGCTAGCTCAAAAAAACTCAAAAAAGAATTTCTGATGGTTCCTTTTCCAAGGAGCACAGTTCCTCCTGATATATTGCATTCCTTTGCCATAGCTATAGCTTTACTACCCATACCATGCTTTAAAATCAGTACATTCATATCATATATTATCATAAGGATTTCTCTTCTCCTTCTATCGTTTTTCTATTTTTAATCTTAAAAACAAGTCCTAAAATCTGCAGTGTGATTATTGGCATCATGGCAACCATGGCTATCATTCCAAAGCCATCTGCTAGTAGCTCTGCATTAGGATAGCTGTTTGCCGCCCCTTGAGTAAATGCCAAAATAAAAGTTGCTGTCATCGGACCTGTTGCTACTCCTCCTGCGTCAAAAGCAATACCTACAAAGAGCTTTGGAGCAAAGAATGTCAGCATAACTGCAATAATGTAGCCTGGAAGCAAATAATGCCATAGCCTTATATCACTAGTTACAATCCTCAGCATAGATAAAGCAACGGCTAGTCCAACTCCAGCAGATAGAGCTACTAAAACTGATCTTCTTTTTACATAACCAGCTGTTACCTCTTCTATCTGATGAGTAAGTACATATACAGCAGGCTCTGCAAGAATAGTAACTATTCCTAAAACAAACCCTATGGATATTAGGAAAATATATTTTTCCTGTTCTACTAAGTGACTTCCTATAAGACTTCCTACTTCCATAAAACCAGCATTTACTCCGATAAAAAATATTATCAATCCTAGAAATGCATAAATAAAACCAAAAACCATCCTTCTATTTTCTCTTTTGGATATGGATTTTGATATTAGTATAGTTATTATATAAATCACTAATAAAGGCAAAAATGCTATAGAGCTATCATGAATAGCTGGAAACACTTCTCTCATAAATACTCCAGAAATTGAAAGATTTTCAAATTGACTGCTTGGCAAGGTTCCTGCAAATTCACTTGTTTTACTAAAAATATCTAAAATCATAACTGAAGCAATGGCTCCAACTGATGCAATAGCGACTAATCCAAAGCTATCCTTTTCAGATGATTTACTGTTCTTTTTCCTAGCAGATATACCAAAGGATAATGCTAGAATAAAAGGCACAGCCAGAACTCCTGTAGTAGATCCAGATGCATCAAAGGCAATAGCCAAAAATTCCTCTGAAACAAAAAATCCTAATATCAAAACAATCAAATATGAAACATTTAATATAATATATAATGGCAAATCAAACAATATCCTTAAAAATCCTAAAACCATCATACAAGCTATTCCTGCTGATACTACTATCAAAATCGAACTGCTCGAAATATTCCCTAGAGTTACAGTGTCAATTTGATTTGCTAAAATAAGTAATCCAGGCTCAGCATATGATATAAAAAATCCAAGTACTAATCCAGCCGATACTACAATCCAGAGTTTATTTCGCTTAGTGATTTCATCCCCAAGCACAGCTCCAAATGGTGTAACTCCTAAATCTACTCCGAGTAAAAATAAAGTCAAGCCTATAACTATAAACATAGCCCCTATAACAAATCTAAACATCAAATTATACCCCAGTGGCACTATAGTAAAGTTAAGCAAGACTACTATTATGGTAACTGGAAGCACTGAGAAAAAAACTTCTTTTAATTTTTCACTGAATATATTCAAATCTCTATCACATCCTTTTTTGCTCTCTTTCTATAACATACCCAAGATTAAATCAAATATCTCTTAAAACTTATAATTGCAATTTGCTAATCTTCGAACCTAGTATATGTAAATTTTTTCATAATTAAGTCTTATTTTCAATAAGACGTTTGCACTATCAATATATTTCCCATATAATAGTAAATATAATTTAATTCGGAGGTATATTAATGAGATTTGTTCCTATAGAACATATAAAGGAAAATTCCATACTTGGAGATACTATCTACTCTGTTGATGGAGTTTTGTTAGCAAATGAAGGTATAAAGTTAACTGCAAGGCTACTAAATAAGATTAAAGAAAACCAAATATTCACCCTCTATATTACAGATGAACATTCTAATTCAAAAATAAATAGACTAATTCATCCTAACCTAAGAAACAAAGCCATGCTTATAATCAAGGAAATATTTTTAGCTGCTGGCTATAGAGATGCAAACGGACAGCTAAAATCAAAATCTATTTATGAATATATGAGCAGCTTGAATTCTATTGTAGATGAAATACTATTAGAGCTGTCTTCTAAAAAAAATATTCCTCTAGAATATATAGATATCAAGAGCGTAGAAAACTACCTCTATATGTCTTCCCTCAACTGTGGTATCCTAGGAGCACTTATAGCTATGGATATGGACTATAATTACGAAATGACAAAAAATATATTTTTAGCTGGGATATTCCACGATATAGGAATGGCTCTTATCCCACCTGATATTTTCCAAAAGAAAACTGAATTTACAACAGAAGAAAAAATGATGATAATCAATCATCCTAAAATAGGAATTGAATTTTTAAAGGATAAGCATTTTCTAAATGCCTATGTAAAGCAAGCTACACTTCAGCATCACGAAAAGCTAGATGGAACAGGCTATCCTCTTAGAATATCTGGTGAAGAAATAAATACAGTTTCACAAATCGTAGGTATAACTGATGTATATGATGCTATGACCTCAGATAAGCCTTACCGCAGAGCAACTACCCCTCACGAAGCCATAGAATATCTAATGGCTGGCTCTGGAAGATTGTTTGATAGCAACGTAGTTTCAGTATTTACTAAAAAAATCAATCCTTATCCACCAGGCTCCTTAGTTAAACTAAGCACAGGTGATATAGCGGTAGTCGACGAGGTAATAAAAGGACTGCCGCTTAGACCAAAGCTTAGATTAATCAAAGGAACCGAGGGAAATTATAGCTACGAGCCACTAGATTTGACTAAAAATCACAAGATTTTCATTGATAGTCTTGTATATAATATAGACTAGAAGCTAACGATTATTTCGCTTCATCTATTTTCTTTAAAGTATCTTCACGGACAAGCTGTCTTAGCTCTTTCAAGTACTCAGAAAACTCAACCTTGTCCTGCGCATAAGTCAGGTTTAAATCATATTCCTTAGGAATCCATGTGGATATGTCAGAGATATTATGCTGAATCACTGCCTCTAAGCCATCTATAGCTTTATAAATTTTGGCTTCAGCAGTTTTTCTCTCTGACATTTCCTCATAAAGCTCTCTCATTTCTATTGCATATTTTTCTGGCAAAGAATCTACCCAGCCGTATAGCAAATCTTCTTCCTTTTGCTCATGGGCTTCATTTTTTTCAAAAGTAGGAATATCTCCAGTAAAGCATTCCCCTAAATCATGAATGACGCACATCCTCATAACCTTATCCATATCTACATCAGGAAACTCATCTCTCATAAAAAAAGCCATCAAAGTCATCATCCAGCTATGCTCAGCAACACTCTCATGCCTTCCCTTTGCCGTATAGCAATGACGAGTCGTATCCTTTAATCTTTCAGCCACCAATAATATATCTAATAATTTTCTCGCTTCCAAAATGACTTCCTCCTATGTCTTATATTCTTATGTATAAACGTTCATACTTAATATTATCATAAAAAAATCCTATCATGAAATTAATCTCATAGATAGGATTTGATTATTGTGCATTTAAAATAAAGTCGAGTGAAAACCAACAAGCAAGATAAATTAACTCAACTAACTGGTATCACTAGCACACGACCTCTTCACCCACTTTCCTATTGAAAATAAAGTTTGGTGAGAAATCATCTCCATCGCATCCATATACTCACATTTCCCATCCATCATCTCCCAATCAGATGAAAATAAAGATTGGTGACAACCTGCAGCCCAATCCGCGATTCCTTGCAAAAAAAAGAACAGAGAAACCAAAATAGGTTAAACCGTTCTTCCCATAAATACTATTTTCAAATATAACGTAATGAAAGAGTGTAAGGTGCTGATAACTTTTTACTTTAAGAACAGGTCACAAAACTACTTAATGAAAGCAGAACTATAAAAACACACTTTTCATTAATCACCTTACAACATCTATTTAGAGAAAACTCCTTTATCTCCTTCTTCTAAGGCACATTTATTTCTAGAAAAAGGCGGTACAAATCCATCGATATTCAAGTAACTTTCCCGCCCCTCAATCGTCGTTCAACACTCTCTTTCATACAACCTTAAATAAAGGAATGAAAAAAGAAAAATCCTCATCAGATACTAAATCTAGAAACAATCTATTATCGGTGTTGGGGCGGAGAATTACTCGTTTTCAGGAGGTATTTGAACGCCCGATAAGAGTCCTAGAATCGCCCTGCAACAAGCCATATCGAGCAACTATATCTTTCTTCAACAAGCTAGAAAACAAAGAGGAGAACCCATTTTTCACCCTTATTTCTTCCCTTTCTTACATGAGAACCGAGGGAGATTATTGGTCGAGCAAGCCTCTGTAATGGTATAATAAAGTTGTAACATCTAGTACGAAAATATATAATAAAATCGGACTAGGAGGATTGCAAATGAAAACATATTACGATATAGATTTTAAGAAAGAATTAGTTAAAGAATATTTAGATGGTAAATCATTAAATAATCTTTACCAGACCTATGGAGTAGCAAAATCTACAATAGCAGGATGGATTAAAAAATACAGTGAAGAATGCCAATATATTAAACCACATAATAAAGAAAATAATGCTTCAAGTGAAGAAATACGAGCTTTAAATAAGAAAATCAAGGAAC